>JABDQS010000247.1 GCA_013042125.1 Eudoraea sp. | reverse complement strand
AAAGTAGCCCTTTCACTAAATATTTCCTCTTGAAAGTTATCAAAAGTTATTATACCCTCATAACCTGTGAAACTTCAAAAAAAAGGTCCTTTCCAGCTAAAAAAATACAAAATAATCACAATTTTATCCCATAGGCAAGGTCGCCCGCATCTCCCAAACCAGGTATGATATAGCCTTTACTCGTAAGTTCGTCATCAATGGCCGCGATCCACAAATGGGTAATTTCCGGAAAAACAGTGGAAACATGTTGTACGCCCGCCTTGGAACCAATCACTGATATAATGTGTATCTGTTTGGGTTTTCCGTGATCTTTTAGTGCTTTAAGTACATTTTCCAGGGTCTTGCCGGTGGCGAGCATCGGATCTGTAAGGATCAGGATCTTATTGTTCAGATCCGGGGCCGCAAAATACCGTACGATCACCTCAAAAGCATCTCCTCCATCCGGATGGTGTCTGTAAGCAGAAATAAAAGCATTTTCGGCATGGTCAAAATAATTCAGCAGGCCCTGATGTAATGGCAAACCGGCTCTTAACACAGAACACAGTACAAATTGGTCTGCGGGGATGCCAACGTCTTTTGTGCCGAACGGAGTTTCTACCTTTTTGGTTTTATATTCTAGTGATTTGCTCAGTTCATAGCTCAGGATCTCCCCTATTCTTTGAATATTCCGGCGGAAACGCATCCGGTCTTTTTGAATTTCCTCGTCGCGGATCTCAGCCATAAACTGATTCAAGAGAGAATTTTGATCTTCAAAATGATGTACTATCATAAATAATCAAATTTATTTTAAAGATACATGAATCCATTCAAAGCCTTGCTTCATTACCCTTGAACGAGCGATGAAAAACTAAAACATAGATTTGTAACAAGAGTTACATTTGAAAAATTGATTATTCTTAACTTTATAGAATTCCTAAACTGCCTTTATTTTTCACTGTATGAAGCGACGCCATTTCATTTCAAGAACTGCATTGAGTTCTCTGACCGCCCTTGTTGGGGCTGACATTGTATTTGGAGCGTTGATCCCCGATGGGTACACTCCCCTACTTATGCAGGACCCGGATCCATTTACCTTGTTCAAGAAAGATAAGGGCATGGTTGTTCTTAATGACAAACCGTGGAACATTGAGGCAAAAGCCCATCTATTAGACGATGATATCACCCCTAATAAATATATGTTCATCAGAAATAATGGTCTAATTCCTGAAGATATCGATGTTTCTACCTGGACGCTGACCATTGACGGGGAAGCAGTGAAAACTAAAAAGACATATACACTTGCAGAGCTGAAATCAAAATTTCAATCGCATACCTATCAATTAACTCTGGAGTGTGGGGGGAATGGACGAAGTGAATTCGATCCGCCCGCCAAAGGCAACCAATGGACCGTTGGAGCCGTCTCATGTGCAACATGGACAGGCGTACGCCTGCGTGATGTGCTAGAAGATGCCGGCTTCACGAACAAAGCGGTCTATATAGGTTTTCATGCCGCGGATGTACATCTCAGCAGAGATCCTGAAAAAGAACCTATCTCAAGGGGAGCCCCCATGGCAAAGGCGCTACAGGATGAAACGCTTATCGCCTTTAAAATGAATGGACAAGATATTCCTTTGGCCCATGGATACCCATTGCGGCTGGTAGCGGGAGGATGGCCGGCATCGGTTTCCGGCAAATGGCTGCAACGCATTAGTGTACGAGACCGCATACATGATGGAACTAAGATGACAGGGGATGCTTACAGAGTGCCTTGTAATCCCGTAGCTCCCGGTGAAAAGGTAAAGGATGAAGATATGTGTATTATTGAGTCCATGCCTGTAAAATCGCTGATAACCTATCCACAAAGTGGTGCAATGATTAAGGATGGACAGAAATTAAATATCAGGGGGCACGCATGGGCAGGAGAACTGGAAGTTAAAAAAATGGAGTATTCGATAGATTTTGGCGCTACATGGCAAAACTGTCCCATAGCAAAACCCAAGAACAGGCTGGCCTGGCAGAATTTCAATGCCTCCATTGCCTTTCCTAAGAAAGGATATTACGAGGTATGGGCCAGAGCAACGGACGCTAATGGAACAAGTCAGCCTATGTTATTACCCGGCTGGAACCCGAAAGGGTATTTGAATAATGCATGCCACCGAATTGCTATTAAGGTATCTTAAGGATGGAAGAGCACGATAAATTCAAATCACAGATCAGAAGCATCTACCGGCTTTTAACTACACTTATGGTGCTTTTTGGCATAACAGCCCTGGCCGTGGTCTACCTTATCTCGGATCCTACGCTCTCGTTCTTCAAGGAACCGACACCTGTGGAGGAATACGCGGTAGTACCCTCAGAAGACGACTTTGATAAAATAGAGAATGGTATCCATGTGCGCACCGGATTTAAAGATTCCGAAGGTTTAATGGCTGTTGTGAACAATTGTACCAATTGCCATTCCGCTCAGTTGGTCATTCAGAATCGAATGAATGCGGAACGATGGAAAGCAACCATTCTTTGGATGCAGGAAACACAGAACCTGTGGGATCTGGGGAAGAATGAAGACATCATCGTGAACTACCTGGTCACAAATTATCCTCCTCAAAAAAAAGGCAGGAGAGAAATACTAAGAGATATCAGCTGGTATGACCTTAAGGAATAGCTTTTTATTATCCATCCTTGCAATTGTACTGATCTCTTGTAAGGAAAACAGTAAGTTTCCGTCTAAGGAGGGGGATCTTTTAAGCAGTCATTTGGTCTCCTATGACAGTCCCCTTTTGCGATCAGATGACCCTGCTGTTTTGATCATCGATTTTCGGGATCAGGAAGCATATGAACAAGGGCATATACCCGGGGCCATTAACTTGTATAGAGACGATATACAAGACACAACTTTGCCCTATAAAGGTATGCGGATCAGTAGATCAATGGTGGCAGAACGTTTGGGAAAAGAAGGGATCACAGAGAGGTCAACCCTCATTATATATGATGATAAAGGCTGTTCTGATGCTTCCAGGTTTTGGTGGCTTATGCAGTTGTATAATTTTGATAAGGTGTATTTGCTAGACGGAGGTTTAAATTATTGGAAAAAAATGGGTGGAACCCTGAGTACTGAAAAAACTGAAATGAACCAAGACATTTTTCGATTTGCTGATGGACCGGATAAACCTCTGCTTGTAAAAAAGGAAGAGCTGTTAAAATCGATATTGTCTGATGAGTCAAAGGCATTTCTGCTAGACGCCAGAAGCAAAGAAGAATATGAAGGACGCAAACTGAAAGAAGGCGCTAAAAAAGCAGGAAGGATATCAAAGAGTATCAATATAGATTGGGCTGAAGCAGTAGATTACGGCAACACCTACACTTTTAAGCCTGTGTTTGAGCTGGAAAAAATTTATGGGAGAATTGGTGCTTCCAGAGAAGATACGATCATCGTTTATTGCCATACAGGAGTACGGTCTTCTCATACCACTTTTGTGCTCACCAAGCTTTTAGATTATAAAAATGTTTTTAACTATGACGGTTCCTGGGCAGAATGGAGTTATGATGATAACCTGCCTTTTGAAACCGACTCAATTACCTTTTAAAAAAATAGACTATGGAAAATTATTGGAATGCATTTGTAAGTGCCTTTAACGGTAGCGTATCATGGACATGGAAGTCGATCATTTTTGATGTCCCCTGGTACACAAATTATTTTTGGGGATTGATCGCCATATCCCTATTTGCCTGGCTTCTGGAAATAGTTTTTCCCTGGAGAAAAGAACAATCAATATTTAGAAAGGATTTTTGGTTAGATGCTTTTTATATGTTCTTCAACTTTTTCATGTTCGCCATTGCGATCAGTGGCTTCTATAAAATGCTGGAAGTATTTTTCAGCGATATAGGGATCACCGCAAAAAGTCTATCGATCATTGACCTCTCCACCCTGCCAATGTGGGCACAGTTACTGATCTTTTTCATTGTATTGGATTTTGTACAATGGTTTACACATACCCTATTACACAAGTATAGCTTTCTATGGAATTTCCACAAAGTGCATCATTCCGTAAAGGAAATGGGATTTGCTGCACACTTGCGTTATCACTGGATGGAAAATATCCTTTACAAACCGCTTAAAGTCTTTGGCGTAATGATCCTGGGAGGTTTTGAGCCATCACAGGCGTATATCGTACACTTCATTGCGATAGCCATAGGTCATATTAACCATTCAAATGTGAAAATTACATGGGGACCCTTAAAGTATATATTCAATAATCCGGTAATGCATTTATACCACCATTCCTATGTACTTCCTGAAGGTAGATATGGCGTAAATTTTGGAATTAGTCTGAGTATCTGGGATTATATCTTTAAGACCAATTATATACCTGAGGACGGTGGCAAAATACCCTTAGGATTTCCGGGAGTTGAAGAGTTTCCCAAGGATTTCTTACATCAAAACATTTATGGTTTTGGGAAAACAAAAAATGATAACTAATAAACTTTTAACGGGATTCTAAAATAAAATTGGCAGCCATCCTTGCGTGCAGGTCGGTGGTTGCCAACATTGGAATTTCAGCATCATCTGATGACAAAAGTATTGGCAATTCAGTACAGCCCAATACGATAGCCTCAGCCCCTCTCGACTTTAATTGTGAGATTTGATCGAGAAAGAATCTTCTGGCCTCTTCTGTAAACCGACCCTGAGTTAATTCTTTTGAAACGTAATGATGAGATCGTGTTAATCCCTCACCTTCCGGGATGATAGTATTAATATTAAAATGTTCCTTTAAATATTCCGGGATAAAGCCGAGAGTCATGGTGGGTTTGTTTCCGAGTAGTCC
>JABDQS010000083.1 GCA_013042125.1 Eudoraea sp. | reverse complement strand
GTTCCAATCGATCCCCTTCGAAGATCACCTCGTTCTCTAAAAGTTCCGGATCTTCACTAAGCAAACCATTGATCTTCAGGCTTCCTCCGGTGCCAACAAGGATCCCGGAACTTTCGTGAAAATGTAGTCGGGCTCCGGGCTGTATGGTAAGTACCTTATTTTCAGATACCGCAGCATACCCGTAGATCACATAGGGCTTTTCATCAGAGAAATTCAATTCGTCATCCTCTAATAAAAAGCCTTCTATCCTCAGCTCATTCCCTTGGTCATCCAAACCAAGCAGTAAAGACTCTTTGCTGCCATCGGCCAGGGTAGAAGGATAGAGGAAAATTGCATCCTTCACTAATGTAACCAGTGGTACGCGTTGTTCATTAGCCCCGGAATCGAATAGCAGGTTATCAATGTATAAGAATTCGAGTTCATTGGCAGCTGCAATATCGTAGGTGGTCTCAATAAATATATACAAGCTGTCGCGGGCATAAAGGGGAATATTCTCAAATGTGTTCCCCGCCACTCCCTCAACATTGAGTCGGTATCTGCTGCTCGCACCATCTTCCAGTTGAATACTGGGTATTTCAATGTCGGTTCCGCTTCGATTGTAAACTTTTAGGCTATAGGTACTACTCCCAATATTGGTAAATACAGTATCCAGAAAGACCGTGTCCTTAGAAAATTGAAGATCTCCGTTACTGGTATCAAACTCAAAGTCTTTTCTGCAAGAGGCTGCCCAGAGAATGCAACTTAGTATTAGTAAAAGGGGAAGCAGGTTTCGCATACAAAGGTATCAGGTACTTGTCTCATCAATAAAAACTGAACGGATCTCTTCTGAGATCCTCATTGGGCGCAGGGAACTTGCATTTAAGAGGCACCACTCCGTCTCGGATCTCAATAAGGGTACATTTGTTTGCCGGTTACTCATTTGTACCACCCTTGTGGAAATAGCTCCCTCTGACTTCTTAATATAGGTGCTAATTTTAATGGTATCTCCCAGTTTAGCAGAATTCTTGTATTCAATAAGATGTTGTTTTACAACCCAGATGGCTTGTGCGCGAAGCGCTTCCGGGGCATAAGACTGCCAGTGTTCTTTAGAGATATCCTGTATCCATTGTACATAGCGAACATTGTTTACATGATCCAGATCATCAAGATCTTCTTCTGTCACTACCCTGGTTATTTCAAAGGTCATTTATTCCTTTTTTTTAAGTTGGATCTCAAACAAAGTGTCCCAATTCTTTCCGGTCACAAAAAAGGTCTTTCGCGCAGGGTGGTAGGCAATGCCATTGAGCACGTCTAGTTTTGGATGTTGTTTCACTTTCTTTTTAAGCCCTCCAAGATTCACCACTCCCTCAATAGCTCCGCTGCCGGCGTCTATGATCATCATACTTTCTTTTTGCCATACATTGGCGTATATCTTCCCTTCAACATATTCCAATTCGTTGGCCTTGTTAAAGATAGACTTGTTGGTAACGATCTGAATATTGTCTTCTTCCACAAGCGTTTCAGGATTAAGCAACCAAATGCGCTCAGTGCCATCACTTTTGAAAATGTGTTTCCCGTCATTACACAGGCCCCAACCTTCCTTGCTCTGTCCATATTGAAATTGATCTATTCGCTCCAGATCCGATGCATTATAAATGAACCCAACTTTAGTTTGCCAGGTAAGTTGGTATAATTTGTCATTGAGTATGGTAATACCTTCTCCAAAAAACTTTGATTCTAAATCGACCTGATTAAAAACTTTTCCGCTCTTAAAATCCAGTTTACGAATAAACGATTTTGCACCTCCTCCAGATCCCGTGCTCTCATACAGGGTATCCCTATAGAATTCCAGCCCCTGGGTAAAGGCTTTTATGTCATGCGGATATTCATTAATAATTTCATAGGTATATAATGTGGGTGCAGTAGGAGCGAGGATCTTTATTTCCTTGCTGATCTCTATTGAATTTCCATCAGATTTGAAACGGGCCTGCAGGGTTTGTACGCCTAATTTTGAAACTCCCAGTATTAATTGGTCATTGTTGTATGGCAGTTCTTCCCCGTTTATAGAATACCTGATTGAATCTATGGGAAATTCTTTTTTATTCCCAATGACAGGACGAATTGTATCGAATTGCTGAAATTCTTTTTCGCCAGATTTAAATTGTAGTTTAAAGAATGAAGAGGGATCTTTCTCACCTCCGCAGCTTAGAAAAAATAGCACCAGGCCATTAAGGATAAAATACTTAATGAAATTCATAGACAAGAGTAGATTTAAGGCAAGTTAATTTAATAATTTAAGATTCTAAAACGATTGCCCCATATTTAAAAGGTTGTATATTTGCATGAGGCAAGTCCTACACGACCAGCTCCTGTAGAATCCCCCAGGGTGGGAACGCAGCAAGGGTATACGGTTGTAGCGGTGCGATGTAGGTAGCTTGCCTTTTTTTGTACCCGAAAGTGAGGAAACCTCTTAACTTTCTAAAGTTTTCGCTTGTTTGTCCCCGCTGTCAATTATTTGTTTCTTTGCAATACGTATGAGTAAGAAAGTTGTACTGGTTACAGGAGGTTCTTCTGGGATAGGAAGATCTATAGGGAACTTCCTTAGCGATAGAGGCTATGCCGTTTACGGTACTACACGAGATCTTCAAAAAAATAAGAATTTTAAAGATTTTGAGCTATTAGAGCTCGATGTGCGGAAAACCGAAACCATTGATGCGGCGCTTAAGTTACTTCTACAAAAAGAAGGCAAACTAGATATTTTGATCAACAATGCAGGCATCGGGATCACCGGTGCTGTTGAAGAGACCCCTAATGAGGCTATTCAAAATGCCTTTGAAACGAATTTTATAGGGCCGCTGAACATGATGAAAGCTACAATGCCCATTCTGCGGTCACAACAGCAGGGGCGCATCATCAATAT
>JABDQS010000244.1 GCA_013042125.1 Eudoraea sp. | reverse complement strand
TGTTTAGGTTCTGGTTATTAAATGTAACACTTAATCGATAAAAATTGAAATAATTAACAAAATACTTAAAGCTAAGTCGCTGTGAGTCAGTCAAAATATCTTTTGCCTATCAAAAAACTAGCCACCTACACGTTTGGTTTTAAATCCGTTTTCCTGTAGGAACAGCATGATCTTGTCCCTGTAATCTCCTTGTATTATGATGAGTTCATTCTTGTAGGTACCGCCTACACCCAATAAGGTCTTCAATTCTTTCGTCAGAGCCTTCAGATCTGCATCTGTTCCTTCATAACCCTCAAGGATTGTTATGGGCTTGCCTTTACGCTTTTCGTATTTGCAGAGTATAGGTTGGTCCTGCACCCAAAACTTTTGTTTTTCTTCCTTTGGGGCATCTTTGTCTTTGGAGGGTTGATGATCCGGAAACAGGTTCTTAAGTTGGTCTTGAAGATCCATAGATTACTGTTGATAAATGCCTGAAACCGACTTATTTTTTTATTAAGCCAAGCTCCACAAGGCGTTCGTTTAGAAATTCACCTGCTGTAATATCATCGTATAACTTCGGATGCTCAGCGTCAACACAATTCTCGAGACAATTCAGTGACATTTCTCCAATAGGATGCATAAAAAATGGGATTGAATACCTGGAACTTCCCCAAAGTTCTCTGGGCGGATTTACCACCTGGTGGATAGTAGACTTTAGCTTGTTATTAGATAATCTTGAGAGCATGTCACCAACATTGATCATCAACTGATCTTTACTCGCTATGGCATCGATCCATTCTCCTTTGTGGTTCATTACCTGTAACCCCTTCCCATGAGCACCCATTAATAAGGTAATGAGATTGATATCGCCATGAGCTGCCGCCCGGATAGCATTCTTGGGTTCTTCTGTAATAGGGGGGTAGTGAATTGGCCTGAGAATAGAATTGCCGTTTCTTATATATTCATCAAAATAGGTTTCTTCCAGCTCCAGATGGAGTGCCAAAGCGCGCAACACATGTTGGGCGGTTTTCTCCAACATTTTGTAGGTTTCCTTCCCCACTTTGTTAAAGTCCGGCAATTCTGCTACTGCAACATTCGATGGGTATTCGCTTAACAACTTTGGATTGTCTTGAACGTATTGGCCAAAGTGCCAAAATTCCTTGAGATCACCCACTTTTCTGCCTTTAGCGTGTTCCTTTCCAAAGGATGTATAACCGCGCTGTCCGCCAATACCTGCTATCTCATATTTGTCTTTCACCTCCTGTGGCAAGGCAAAGAACTTCTTAATTTCGGAGTATAATGATTCGATCAGGGATTCAGAAAGGAAGTGACCGCTAAGAGCCACAAAGCCTATTTCCTCAAAAGCATTTCCCAGATCTTTTACAAACTGCTCTTTTTTTCCTTGATCTTCAGATATATAATCTCTAAGATCCACACTTGGAATAGCGTTCATGCTGATTGTTTTTAATACCGAATCAAAGTTACATAATTATTAACCTAATTTGCTCCTTAAATTGGAAGAGATCTTCAATGCAATTTTGCTACATTTACTGCATTCATTAATGCTAATCGTATCTAAATACAAATGCAATTTCAACACCACGGACTCACGTCAGAAGTACTTATAGAACTCTATAAGGCTATGCTTAAGCCTCGTATGATAGAAGAGAAAATGCTGATACTTCTTCGGCAGGGTAAGATATCCAAATGGTTTAGTGGCATTGGGCAGGAAGCTATTTCCGTTGGTGTTGCCATGTCGCTCGAAGCCGAAGAATACATCCTGCCCATGCATCGCAATTTGGGTGTTTTTACCACTCGTAACATTCCTTTGCATAGGCTGTTTGCCCAATGGCAAGGGAAAATGAGCGGTTTTACCAAGGGGCGGGATCGCAGCTTTCATTTTGGAACTCAGGAATACAAGATCGTAGGCATGATCTCTCATCTGGGGCCACAATTAGGCGTTGCGGATGGGATCGCCCTTGCAGATGTCCTTCAAAACAATAAAAGAGTAACGGCCGTTTTTACCGGAGAGGGTGCCACAAGTGAAGGGGATTTCCATGAGGCATTAAATATTGCTGCCGTATGGGACCTGCCGGTGCTTTTCTGCGTTGAAAATAATGGGTATGGTTTGTCCACACCTGTAAGTGAACAATTCAGATGTAAACACATTGCTGACAAGGGCAAAGGATATGGAATAGAATCATATATCATTGATGGTAATAATATTCTGGATGTATATACAAAGGTTAAAGCGTTGACTAAAAGTGTACGTCAACGTCCGCGACCGGTATTACTCGAATTTAAAACCTTCCGTATGCGCGGGCATGAGGAAGCCAGTGGCACGAAATACGTTCCTCAACAATTGTTAGATACCTGGGCCGCAAAAGATCCCATTGAAAATTATTTGGAATATCTCCGTACTCAAAATATCCTTTCTGAAGAGGAAGAAGTGGTTATAAAGAAGAATTTCATCCATGAAATTGACGAGAATTTACAACTGGCCTTTAACGAAGACATAGTGCAAAGTACTGTAACTAATGAATTAAATGATGTATACAAAGAGTTTGTATATCATGATGTTGCAGAAAATAAAGAAGTTAAAAATATACGTTTGGTTGATGCCATTTCACAAGGATTGCGTCAATCCATGGAGAAACATCCCAATTTAGTTTTGCTGGGTCAGGATATCGCAGATTACGGTGGTGTTTTTAAAGTCACGGAGGGTTTCGTGGAGGCTTTTGGAAAAGAACGTGTAAGAAATACACCTATTTGCGAATCTGGTATTGTATCTGCCGCTATGGGATTATCAATTAACAAAATGAAGGCCGTTGTAGAAATGCAATTTGCAGATTTTGTAAGTAGTGGTTTCAATCCTATTGTAAATTATCTTGCAAAAGTTCATTATCGTTGGAATGAGCCGGCAGACGTTGTGATAAGAATGCCCTGCGGTGCAGGGGTAGGAGCGGGCCCCTTTCATTCACAGACCAATGAGGCCTGGTTCACCAAAACACCTGGCCTTAAGATCGCCTATCCCGCCTTCCCTTATGACGCCAAAGGACTCCTGGCAACAGCCATAAATGATCCTAATCCGGTGCTATTCTTTGAGCATAAGGCTTTGTATCGCAGTATGTATCAGAATGTACCGGAAGGATATTATACCCTACCCTTTGGAAAAGCAAGCCTGATAAAAACCGGAGAATCTCTCACCATTGTTACTTATGGGGCAGGGGTGCACTGGGCCCTGGAAATTTTGGAGGCAAATCCGGATATTAGTGCGGATCTAATTGATTTGAGAACCTTGCAACCTTTGGATATTGAAGCTGTTTTTCAGTCTGTTAAAAAAACAGGCAAGTGTATGATAGTGCAGGAAGACAGTATGTTTGGAGGTATTGCTAGTGATATCGCTGCCCTTGTAATGGAGCACTGTT
>JABDQS010000082.1 GCA_013042125.1 Eudoraea sp. | reverse complement strand
GTATTGATGCTGGAAGACGATCTGATGATGGTAGTTGCCTATGACCTTGCCAAGAGCAATTTTGAAGTGTACAATGAGCTTAAAAAAGTAACTGATGAGGCCCTGGAGAAGGGCTATAAGGTCATAGCAATGTCTGCTTCCAATGAGGAATGGAGCACAAAGGTGATCAATGAATTCAAGTTAGATTTCCCTTTTTATTTTACCGACGAGACCACCTTAAAAACAATTGTAAGGTCTAATCCGGGAGTATTGGTGTTAAAAAAAGGAGTTATTATTCAGAAAGTCCATTACAATGATCTGGACGAACTTATATTTAATAATTGACCATTAAAAACTAAACAAGATGAGAAAGAAAATAGTTGCAGGGAACTGGAAGATGAATAAGAATAGCAGTGAAACTGCAGATCTGCTAACACAACTGATGTCAAAGATACCAGACACAACTGCAGAAGTAATGGTGTCTCCAACATTCGTAAATCTGGCAGAGGCGGTAAAGCAACTGGCAGATTCATCTATTGAGGTGGTGGCCCAGAATATGCATTTTGCAGAAAAAGGGGCTTATACAGGAGAGATCTCTTCCAATATGTTGCAGTCAATAGGCATTGAAACAGTGATCCTGGGTCATTCTGAACGCCGTGCCTACTTTGGAGAAGATGATGCCCTTTTAGCAAAGAAGGTAGATGCGGCCCTGAAGGCAAATATGCGCGTCATCCTCTGTTTTGGGGAAGAATTACAGGACAGAAAGGGAGGAGATCATTTTAAAGTAGTTGAGTCGCAGTTAAAGAACGGTCTTTTCCATGTAGATAAATCTCAATGGGGTAAAATTGTCCTCGCTTACGAGCCTGTTTGGGCCATTGGTACCGGTGAGACCGCTTCGCCTGAACAAGCTCAGGAAATGCATGCCTTTATTCGTGAAACTATCGCGGCAGCCTATGATCAGGATACGGCTCAAATAGTAACTATCCTTTACGGCGGGAGTGTAAAGCCTGCTAATGCAAATGAAATATTCTCCAAACCGGATGTAGATGGCGGACTCATAGGAGGAGCTGCCCTGGTTGCTGATGATTTTGCAGCTATTGTTGCCGCAATTTAATTGGCATGAGTCATGTTTATATTGAATGCAGCTTTGTGGTTACCCCAAAAGCACCGGGTACTGATATCTTATTAGCGCAACTAAGCGAACATCCTTTTGAGAGTTTTGAGGAGACAGAGAAGGGCCTGAATGCCTATATAAAAAAGCGGGATTGGCACAGAGAATTGCTGGAAGATATTGGCATTCTCAATGATGCATCCTTTCAGATCTCTCAACAGATCAGAGAAATTCCTCCGGATAACTGGAATAAAAAATGGGAAACTCATTTCGAGCCTATTGCAATAGGCTCTGAATGCAGGGTAAGGGCACCATTTCACGAGAAAAAGGAGGTACAATACGATATCGTCATAGAGCCAAAAATGAGTTTTGGAACAGGCCATCATGAAACAACTCATATGATGCTCCAATTTCTGTTAGACATGGATCTAAAAGGGAAGACCGTGCTGGATATGGGTTGTGGAACGGCTGTTTTGGCTATTCTCGCGGCCATGAAAGGAGCATCTGTTGTAGATGGGATAGATATTGACCACTGGAGTTACCTCAACGCCTTAGAAAATGCAGAGCGCAATGGGCAGGAAGGTATCACTATCCTGGAGGGCGATGTTGAGGCAATCCCCGACAAAAAATATGACTGTATACTGGCTAATATCAACAGGAATATTTTGCTGGAAGATATCGGTGAATATTCAGATCATTTAGAAACAGGCGGAACCCTGTTGCTCAGCGGTTTTTATCTTGAGGACGAGCCAATTATTACTGCAGCGTGTAGCGCGGCCAAACTTGCATTTATTAAAAAAACAAAAAGAAATTCCTGGGTTGCAGTGCAGTATGCTAAAAACTAGCCCTTTCAATAGGATAAATAGCAGCAATGTTAGGGTTGCTTGTTTGTACTCTTTTAAAATTAACCTCTAAAATTTGAAAGTCGGAAAAATTAGTATATTAGTACAAATTCTTCGCTATGGGATCTAAGGAAAAATATTCGGAAGAACTGTTACTAGATGAAGTAACGGTAAAACAGCATGAGATCATTCTGTTTAATGATGATGTGAATACATTTGATCATGTGATCGATACTCTTATGAGTGTTTGTGACCATACTCCGGAACAGGCAGAACAGTGCTCACTTATTGTGCATTATAATGGTAAGTGCACGGTTAAAACCGGAGAATATGTTGATCTGAAACCTCGGTGCAGCAAATTACTTCAAGCCGGATTAAGTGCCGAGTTGGTCTGAGATAACAAAATACTTTTAATTTAATTCCTTCGCCGAAGTAAAAGAAGCGAGATCAACTGATAAAATCATATCATCTTGAGGATCATTGTCTTATTGCTCGGTTTATTAATTACTATTCCTTGTAATGCACAGGGACTTCCTCCCATCCAAAATTATGCGCCCGTAGATTACAAGGCTGAGAATCAGAACTGGGCAATATCTCAAGATTCAGACAAGCTTATTTATATAGCCAACAGCAAAGGTCTGCTTCAATACAATGGTGCACAGTGGACGTTATATCCATCGTCTAACGAGAGTGTTATGCGATCTGTAAAGGTGATAGGCGAGAAGGTCTATACCGGTAGCTACATGGAATTTGGGTATTGGCAGGAAGATGACTTTGGCATACTTCAATACACCTCATTGTCCAAAAAGATTAGTAAGATGTTCATTCCGGACGAGGAGTTCTGGAATATCCTGGATATAGATAATTATGTCGTTTTTCAATCGCTGAAACGGATTTACATATACGATCTCAGGGAAGGATCATTCAACATTATTGAATCGGAAACATCTTTACCTAAAATATTTAGCCTGGATCAGGGCCTTTATTTCCAAAGACTCAATGAAGGTATTTTTAAAATTGAGAATGGGGAGGAAGTTCTGGTACTTGATGATGAAATAGTTAAGAGCGATGAGGTCATCAATATTTTTAAAAGTGAAGAAGGATTATTATTTCTAACGCGCCATAATGGGATCTATAGCTTGGAAGGTTCAACTTTAGTAAGATGGGGAGTTGGTGTAAATACCCTATTGTCTACTGCGAGTGTTTACAGCGGAATTCAATTGGATGATAAGAGTTTTGCCATAGGAACCATTTCTAAGGGTTTAATACAGATAGATCAGGATGGAGAACTGCTTTATCATATAGATCAGATAAAGGGCCTGAGAAATAATACGGTCTTATCGCTTTTTGAAGATATCGACAACAATCTTTGGCTGGGTCTGGATAATGGTATTAGTTATATAAACCTGCAGTCGCCTTTCAGGGATTACCGCGATAATAGGGGAGTAGCCGGTAGTGTGTATGCCTCTGAAATTTTAGATGATAAGCTTTATTTAGGTACCAACCAGGGACTTTTTTATAAAGATATAGCTAGTGACCTCGATTTTAAACTTCTTGAAGGGACCCAAGGTCAGGTTTGGTCCTTAAATATCATTGGGGAAAGTCTCTTCTGTGGGCATCACAAAGGCACCTTTCTAATAGAAGATGATCGTGCAATAAGAATTGCCGACATAGCAGGATCCTGGAAAATAGAAGAGCTAGAAAATCATCCTAATCTAGTTTTACAGGGAAGCTATGATGGCTTGTATATTTTGGAAAAATTTGGCAACAGCTGGCAACTCAGGAACAAGATCACAGGGTTTGATATTTCATCTAGGTTTTTTGCAAAATATGATGATGAGATCTTTGTAAATCATGAGTACAAGGGAATTTTTAAAGTAAAAGTAGATAGTTCGTTCTCCACGGCAGTTAGTGTAAACCTGGATACCTTGTTAAGAGGATCTAATTCCGGTCTTGCCAAATACAAGGAAGATCTTTTGTTCGCTTTTAAAAAAGGAGTTTATAAATACGATAATACATCTCAGCAATTTTTGCGAGACAGTTTAATAAGTACGATTTATTCAGAAGAGGACTATGTTTCGGGCAAAATGATCGTAGACCATGAAAATAAGCATCTGTGGGTATTCAGTAAAACCAAGATCAGTTTAATTTCTGAAGGTACTCTAACCAATGTACCAAATATAAGATCTATACCCCTGGGTGAGAACGTCCGAGGTAGTTTGACAGGATATGAGAGCGTTTCTCAACTAGACAATGACGATGAATATTTAATTGGCACCAGTACTGGGTTCATTAGTGTCGATATTCAAAAAATACGTGATAAAGAATTTACTGTAGATATCGGAAGTATCCGTTATGCAAACAAAGATGATGATCAGAATTTATTCAACCGACTTAATAAAAATTCGTCAGGAGCACTAAATAGTGACGAAAATAACTTGGAGATAGAGTATTACACTACGGAGTATAACAAATATTTAAAACCTAGCTATCAATTTCAATTGACAGGGATGTACGACAATTGGAGCGAATGGTCCGAAGAATCTGTTGTTAAATTTGAGAATCTCCCATCAGGGAATTACACCTTCCGGGTACGGGCCAGAGTGGGTGACGACCTATCTGGTAATATAGCCTTATACTCTTTTAAAATAAACAGGCCGTGGTATTTGTCTAATGGATTTGTAGTTCTTTGCCTTATTTCATTGATTATTTTATCTATTTCTGTTCACAAGGCCTACAAAAGACATTACAAAAAGCGGCAAGAAAAATTAATAGAAAAGAACAAAGGAGATATGGCACTCGCAAATGCAAGAAATGAAAAAGAGATCGTCAAACTCAAGAACGAGCAGCTTAAGGAAGAATTCAGAAGTAAGAGTAACGAATTGGCAGCTTCAACCCTGAGTATCATCAAAAAGAATGAATTACTCTATAAGGTAAAAGACCAGCTTATAGCCAGTGTTGAAGATAAGGAGGTAATAAACCCTATTGTCAACCTTATTGAAAAAAGTCTGAAACAGAACGATGATTGGGAAATGTTTAAAGAGGCCTTTGATAATGCTGACAGGGAATTTCTAAAGAAACTTAAAAAAGCACATCCCAACTTGTCGCCTAATGACATCAAACTTTGCGCTTACCTGCGTTTAAACTTATCATCAAAGGAAATAGCCCCCTTATTAAATATTTCGGCTCGCAGTATTGAGATTAAACGATACAGACTTCGCAAAAAAATGAACCTATCGCACGATCATAACCTGGTTAACTACATCCTTACCCTTTAGACTCTTAAAATTTATTACTAATTACCACAACATTACCTATACAAACGGCTATGTACGTAAGAAAGTAGTATTATTCTGATATTGCCAACAACCCCCTAATAACGGGCATTTATTGCCAAATTCGTATTTAAAAGATCTTAAAATTATCATGTATACTTTTTGTAGGGGCAAAAATTAAGGATTTAACAAATTATTGGGATAAGTTTAAAGGTTCGTAAACAGGGGAAGCAAGGGTATTAAACCTTTTCCGGTCGTTTGACTAAAAGCAAATTATTGAGATTTATTGATGCTAACAAGGAATAAAAGCCTGCTCAATAAATGGCCTCTCTACGTAACAGATCAATTAAAAC
>JABDQS010000229.1 GCA_013042125.1 Eudoraea sp. | reverse complement strand
AGTTTCGTAGACAACCTCAATCATCCTTCTTAAAATACTTTTTGGCTTTCTCCTTATAAAATTCCTGCAAAGGTAATACTTGTCTCTGTAATAATTCCAATTGCCCATCCTCCGATATGCCATCTTTACTGGTACTAATCAATGGCTTACCGAAGTTATTTGTTGCCTTCTTACTTTCACGCTCTTCTTTTTCCCCCTGTTGCATAGCCGCATTCTCAAGTTTTAGTAACTGCTCTTGTATCCTGTTCGCCCGGTCAATTGTCCTTTGTGTAATACCATTTTCTAACAGATCCCGCTCAAAGTCCTCCATTTGCTGGGCTAACCTCCTGGCGAGTTGTCTGTCCGATTCCTTTATAAACGTAGCTAGTTGTTCCTCTAACTTACTTCGTATTAATTGTTGTTCTTTATAGATCTCATACAACTCTTTTAATTGCTCCTCATTCATGTCTGAACCACTTCCGTTGCTTTCCCCTTTAGATCCGTTTCCTTCAGCACCCTCCTTGCCTTCCTTATCCAAATCTTTCGGATCATTTCCTTCTTTTCCTCCTTCTCCCTGCTCTCCTTCTTGACCTTTATCGCCCTTTTGCTTCATTCCCTCCATACGTTCCTGAACACCATTTTGCCCCTTAATAATATCAGGTAGTTGAAATCCGTCATTTTGCTGGCCCTTGCCTTTACCTTTACTCAATGACTCCTGCATATTGCCCAAAACATCAGCAAGAAAATCAGCCAAATTATTTGCTGCTGTTAATACGTATTGTTGATAAGATACTCCCTGGTAAGTTTGTCCCTCTGCAAGACTTGCAAGTGATCGGTCTATATTATAATACACATCTGTTATTTGCTCATTGACAAACTCGGTAAGTTCTACTTGCCGTAAGGACAAGGCGAAAAGACTGTCGTCTACATGCTCAAACAAGGTTTTTAATTGTTGCTCCTCTTTAATAACGTCAGTATAGTATCCCCTTTCCATACCTTGTTCCTGTAAACGATCATAAAGGGCCTCTTGCTTAAATGAAAAAATTATCAGGTTATCCAGAATTTGTCTTAACATTTCGGCATCTTCAGCCATTGATTCTCCGCCTCCGGACATAGCCGATTGTTGCAAAGCCTCCGACATCTGTTTCATTTTGTTTGCAGCTGATCGCTGCTTCTTTTTGGCATTGTCTCCCGCCTTTTGTTTTTCCTCCCCTTCCGATGCTTCCTCCAGATCTTGTTGTTTGTTTAATTCTTCCTCTGCCTCCTCAAGGTCGTTCTTTACCTCATTTTCTTTTTCCTCGGAAGTATCCATTTGTATAGGCTTCTTCAAATCGGTATTGGCATTTCTTAGATCCTCCAGGCCTTTGGATATGGTATCGAACTGGTTATTGATGTTCTGTTGCTCCTTTACATTAAAGTCTTGCTCCTGATCTAGTTTTGATAAGGTTTCCTGTCTTTCACTTAGCTTCATAAGATCCTTGGCAAGCTGATTCGCCTTCTCTGTTACGTAATAGCGTTTTGTTAGTTCCAGTAATTGTTCCAGATTTCTCTTACTGTTTTGCTGTTTCTTGCCTATCTCTTCCAGGCGTTGAGACATCTCTTCTTTATTTAACTTATCTGCTATCTTTTTTAATTCTTCGAGAAGACGCTCATTCTTTCTCGCTTCAATCTCCTGTCTTTCCAAACGTTCCTTTAGCAATGGATCGCCCTGATCCTCATCGGACATGGATTTCTTCAATTGTTTACTGAATTTCTCCATTAGAGCCTCTTGTTGTTGCTGTTGTTTTAGGAAGTCTTTGATAGCTCTTTGGTCGTTGAAACTAAGCACATTTTTCTCCTTCTGATCTCGTTCTAACTGCTTTAAGGCTTTTTCCTGTTCCTGGAACTTATCCAAAGCTCCATCCCATTCCTGCAGAAGCTGTTTCTGATCGTTCAGTTGTTGTTCCTTTTCCTGCCTTTCATTGAGAATATCCATGGAGAATATCTGGCTTTTGGTGGTTTTTCCTCCATGTAATGCGTCATTATCGGTTGCTTGAAAATAATAGGAGTATTTCCTGCCTCTTTCAAGTTCCATCCCTGAAGGAAAATCATAATAAAAACTATAATCCCGATCTCCGGGCCGCGCCAATACCAACATATTAGTGCTATCTTCCTGATTCTCTGCGTAATAGACCAATTCTACCTTTGATATTTTGTAATCATCAGAAGCAATTCCTTCATAAGAAAGCACCTCACTCAAAGTGTCCCGAATCTCATTTACTCTGATAGACGGACTGGCATCCTTGTTTACTCTAATTCGATATTTAAGAAGCTCATAATACTTTACATTCTCATTAGAAGTAGATACTTCATATATTAACTCATTAGCTACTTTTTGTGAGTAACTGTACTTCCCTTCATTAAACTCAAATTCTACAGTACTATCTTTAGTTACCAGTTGTACTTTATTGGTGTTTACACTGGCTATTTTCCACGTAACTCTTGTTCCCTCCGGAACAATCGCATTTCCTGTACCCTGAAGCGTATCTGACATCCTTTGGGTATAGGTCGGATACGTTAAAATTGTCCTGAATTCCTGTATCGAAGGTGTTGCTAGTGCTTCTAAGCGATAACGTCTAGACCTTATTTCATTGGCGCTCAAATAAAACTCCTGAGATCGTATAGGCGCTCTGAAGGTATATGAGAACTGCCCACCTGCTTTTTGTAATAATCGCTCTTTCCCATCGATTACTATGTAAGCAATATCCGGTTGAATTTCACCTTCTGTTACAATGTTCAGAGTAAAGGATTCAGATTCCAGCACGTCCAAATCGCCATTTAATAATAAAAACCTGAAGGGCGCTGGTCTTTCGTAGGCCACATCATAGTTGATCATTCGCTCATAAGAACTGAAGAACGAATTTAACTGGCCTACTATCCCTATGATGCCAATGATAAATAAAGGTACTAGCACATATTTTCCATATGTGAGACTCTTTCGGATGTCTATAGCCCTATTAAAGGGAATGGCAGAAAGTTGTTCTGAACGTTGTTCTATGCTTGCCAATAACAATTCTGACCTCTGTTTGTCCTCTGCCAGATCTAAAAGGTTAATTAAACGATCGCCAACATTCGGAAAGTGCCTGCCAATTATTCCGGAAGCCTCTTTTAGTTTGAGTCCTTTCTGTATTCTCAGTAAATATGCTAACGGAATTATTAAATACTTCACCAATAAAAAAAGTGTGATAACCAGCGAGCTAATCAATAAAACCAGTCTTGCTGTGGAGCCCATCCACAGAAAATATTCCAATGCAAGTATGCTTAAGAAAAACAACAATGCTAGGGTAACAAATACAAAGGCACCCTTGATCATTTTAGTGGTATAGTACTTGGTGATAAAGGCCGAGAGTTTATGCAGAATGTTATTGTAACTATCCAAAATCTCCTATATTTAATACCAAGATACCGGATATGGCATAATTGAGCCTCAAATATTTGTTAAAAAGCTCATCATGAAGGATTTAAAATACCTGGCAGCCTTAACTATTCCCCTTTCTGCTCTTATCAGTATAAATACAGGGGGGATATGGAGCTATTTTACCCCGGTATACGCTTTCGTTCTTATACCTGTTCTTGAGGTTCTTCTTCCCCTGGACATTCAAAATTTTGATCAGAAAACCAAGGAAAAAAGAGCTGTCAAGAAGATATTTGATTGGATGCTCTATGCCAATCTCCCCATAGTATATGGTTTACTTATCTATTTTCTCTGGTCCTTTTCCCAAACCACCTATGCATTCTATGAAATAATCGGACTAATGCTTTCCCTGGGGATCGTTCTGGGAACCAATGGTATTAATGTGGGCCATGAATTGGGTCATAGATATGGCTCCAATGACCGTTACCTGGGTAAATTATTGCTGCTCCCTTCCTTGTATATGCATTTTTATATTGAGCATAATTTTGGGCATCATGTGAATGCTGCAACTAAGGAGGATCCGGCCACTGCCCGTTATAATCAATCTGTTTATTCCTTTTGGATCACCTCTGTCAGCAGACAATTGGTCAAAGCCTGGAAGATCCAATTAAAATTATTAAGAAGTGCGGATCGGTCTTTCTTTTCTTTCAAGAATGACATGTTCTGGTACGCTGTTTTGCAGCTCAGTTATTTGATTTTGATCTTTGCTCTATTTGGATTGCCCACCCTTATGTTTGCTCTGGGAGCAGCGGTAGTAGGATTTTTGCTTTTGGAAACTGTGAATTATATAGAACATTACGGGCTTTTACGTCAAAAGAAACCTTCGGGACGCTATGAAAGGGTGAAGGAGATCCACTCCTGGAACAGTAATCATATTTTGGGACGGATCATCCTCTACGAATTAACCAGGCATAGTGACCATCATTACATTTCATCCAAGAAATACCAGGTCCTGGATTGCCATGAGGATTCTCCACAAATGCCTTTTGGTTATCCTACTTCCATGGTTCTTTCTCTTTTACCACCACTCTGGTTTAAGATAATGAATAAGCGTATTCCCTCTTCAATGAAACCTGTTTAGCATCTGTGACAATTCCAGAATGACACAGAGACTATGGAATTGATCCTGTAACCTTTTGGCGTTCGCCGGCTTCGGACTATCTTTGTTTTCTTAAGAATCTTACATGAACAATATTGTCCGCGTTCGCTTTGCTCCGAGTCCTACAGGACCTTTGCATATTGGCGGAGTACGCACCGCCTTATTCAATTACTTATTCGCTAAAAAACATGGTGGTACTTTTGTCCTGAGGATAGAAGACACTGATCAGAACCGGTACGTGGAAGGTGCCGAACAATATATTATAGATGCCCTGAATTGGTGCGGGATCCCTTTTGATGAAGGGCCGGGGAAGAATGGAGCCTACGGGCCCTATCGCCAAAGTGAACGTAAGGATCTCTATGAAAAATACGCTGAAGAACTGGTAGAAAAAGGAAAAGCCTATTACGCTTTTGATACCGCAGAGAAGTTAGAATTCCATCGGAAAGATCACGAAGAAAAAGGCAAGACCTTTATTTATAATTGGCACAACAGAGAAAAACTTTCCAATTCGCTTACCCTAACCCCTGAAGAAATCCAGGCCAAAATTGAGGCCGGTGAAGATCATGTCATTAGATTTAAAACTCCTCATGAGGAGAGCATTAAGTTATACGATGAGATCCGAGGTGAAATTCAGATAGATGCGTCTTTGTTAGATGATAAGGTTTTGTTTAAAAGTGACGGAATGCCCACCTACCACCTGGCTAATATTGTAGATGACCATTTGATGGAGATCACCCATGTGATCAGGGGAGAGGAATGGCTGCCATCATTGGCGCTCCATTATCAGCTATATGAGGCCTTAGGATGGAAACCTCCTGTGTTTGCACATTTACCTCTTATCATGAAACCCACAGGTAAAGGAAAATTAAGCAAACGCGATGGCGAAAAAATGGGCTTTCCTGTTTTTCCTCTTTCCTGGGAATCTTCTGTAGGATACAAAGAAGCAGGATATTTCCCCGAAGCGGTTGTTAATTTCCTGGCAATGCTGGGATGGAATCCCGGGGACGATAAAGAACTCTATTCCATGGAAGAATTGATCAGTGCCTTTACCCTGGAGCGGGTTCATAATTCCGGTGCGCGATTCGATCCGGATAAGACCAAATGGTACAACCATCAATATCTGCAGCAAAGATCCGACGCTGAATTAGCGGCGCTTTTTTATCCCATTGTTCAGGAAAAGAGTGCGTTTTTAGGCCAGCAGGCGGATATAGAATATGTAACCAAGGTGGTGTCTATGGTTAAAGAGCGTGCTAATTTTGTGAATGATCTTTGGGATCTGAGCTCATATTTCTTTATAACTCCTGATCACTATGAAGAAAAGCCGGTAAAGAAACAATGGAAGGAAAACACAGCTACTATTCTTGGGGATGTCCAAAATTTATTAAAAACTTCTCCCTCATTCAATTCGGTCGAGCTGGAGGCGGTTGTCAAAGATTGGATCGTGGCAGAAGAATTATCATTTGGAATGGTGATGGCTCCTTTGCGCCTGGCAATTGTAGGAGATTTAAAAGGACCTCATTTATTCGATATTCTATCAATGATTGGCAAGGAAGAAAGTGTAAAAAGAATTCAGATCGCCATAGAGCGACTTTCATAATCCGGAAAAAGATCCCCAACTTAAATTCCGCTTTTATAGCATGCCAGATTGTAACAAAAACGTGTAAATTCCGACCTATTAGGTACCTTTAATTCTTAATCACTAATTAAATCAATAATCATAATGGGAAATTTTATTTTAATACCGATCTTCTTTTTTGCTTTCATCATTCTGTTGCTGTCATTTTTTGTAGTGAAACAGCAAACGGCGGTCATCATTGAACGCTTTGGTAAGTTTGTCAGCATTCGTAATTCCGGCTTACAGATGAAGATCCCATTTGTAGACAGGATCTCGGGGCGTGTAAGTTTAAAGATCCAACAGTTAGATGTGATCGTGGAAACGAAGACACTGGATGATGTATTTGTAAAACTGAAGGTCTCTGTTCAATATGTTATTATTCGAAGCAAGGTGTATGAAGCTTTCTATATATTGGATTTCCCGCATGAACAAATAACATCTTACGTATTTGATGTGGTTAGGGCAGAGGTTCCCAAAATGAAATTAGATGATGTCTTTGTGAAAAAAGATGATATCGCCATTGCGGTAAAAACCGAATTACAAGATGCAATGCTAGATTATGGGTATGATATCATCAAGACACTTGTTACGGATATTGACCCTGATGCTCAGGTAAAAGCAGCCATGAACCGTATCAATGCCTCGGAAAGAGAAAAGATAGCCGCACAATTTGAAGGGGACGCTGCGCGTATCCTGATTGTGGAAAAAGCAAAAGCCGAAGCTGAAAGCAAACGCTTGCAGGGGATGGGGATTGCAGATCAAAGACGAGAAATTGCACGTGGCCTTGAAGAATCTGTAGAAGTGTTGAATAAAGTAGGTATTAATTCTCAGGAGGCGTCTGCGTTGATCGTGGTGACACAACATTACGATACACTTCAGGCCATTGGAGAGGAGACCAATACCAATCTTATTCTTTTACCTAACTCACCTCAGGCAGGAAGTGATATGCTAAATAACAT
>JABDQS010000227.1 GCA_013042125.1 Eudoraea sp. | reverse complement strand
CAGATACAGCAGGTACCAGATCTTTTAATTGAAATTTATTGTTAGCTCTCCAACTATATAAATTTGGTTTTGTGCGATCCGGATTTTTGTAGGGATCATACAACAGGTATTTTACACCTAGTCTGTTCCTTGAAAAATCAGTTCTTTTTTCGTTCAGATCAAAAGCGCTGTATGTGATGTCTTGTTGAACGTATGTCCCTTCGTAAGTGATCTCCAGGGTTTCCCTGAAAAAACCATATCTGAGAGCAAGATCAGCTCCCATAAAGGTAGATTCCTGAGACAGATCTGTGTGATCTCTCTGCTCGTAAATAAATCCGGTCTCGGCTTGTATTACTCCTTTACCCACAGCATAGGCACCTACAGATAATCCGGGTCTGTTAGAATTTATAACATCGGTATACTGACTTGTCGCTAAAAAAGGAAGCGCAGAACATAGAAAAATGAGACAAAAGTGAATAGGTTTGGTTCTGAAACATGCTTTCATTAGGCGCTATTTTATTAAACTTTTAAGACATTTGTGCTGCTATTACAACGTTGGAATTGTACTTTTGATATAAATAGTAAATAAAATATGGGTTTTTTAAAGACACTATTGATCATCATTTTGGTGTACTATCTTCTCAGGATAATTGGAAGATGGTTGGCCCCAAGGGTTTTCAATTATGCAGCGAAAAAGACTGAAAGGCACTTCAGAGAAGCCTTTGAACAAGCAAATATGCGCGGAAACACAAGCAATCAGAAAGTTCACGACCTACATAATTCTAATAAAACAACCGGTTCAAAAGGATCCTCAAAAGACGTAGGGGAGTACATTGATTTTGAGGAAATAGAATAATTAAAGTAGCAAGCTTTCAATGAAGGGTATCTCCAAAGAATTTTTCACCCACTTTTTTGTCCTCACTTTTTTTGTGGTAGTAGCCCTGGCCTATTTCCACCCGGTCTTACAGGGAAAGGTTATAGAACAGTCAGACATCATCCAATACACCGGGATGGCCAAGGAGCAAAACGACTTCAGGGACTCCAGCAAAACTGAACCGTACTGGACCAATGGTGCCTTTGGGGGTATGCCTACCTATCAACTCGGGGCAAACTACCCTAATAATTATGTAAAAAAACTTGATCGCGTTTTACGATTCCTTCCAAGACCTGCAGACTACCTGTTTCTGTATTTCCTTGGGTTTTATATTCTTTTGAGTTGTATGAAGATCGATTACAGGCTGGCAGTGTTAGGAGCCCTCGCCTTTGGATTTTCTACTTATTTGATCATTATCCTCGGTGTAGGGCACAATGCAAAGGCACATGCAATTGCCTATCTGCCTATGCTACTGGGCGGTATTCTATTAACTTTTAGAAAGCAATATTTCTGGGGCTTTATACTTACCGCTATTGCCATGGCACTGGAGATCAATGCCAACCATTATCAAATGACCTATTACTTCATGCTTTTGGTGCTGGTACTTGGGTTAGTGCTATTGATAGATGCGATCAAACAAAAGACCCTGGCCACTTATTTCAGTGCTATTGGAATATTGATCCTGGCAGTAGTGCTTGGAATTGCAGTGAATGCCACAGCTCTTATGGCAACGAAGGAATATGCAGATTGGAGCACAAGGGGTACTTCAGAATTAACTATTAATCCAGACGGTTCACCTAAAGAAGAATTGATTGGGTTAGATAAAGACTATATCACTCAATATAGCTATGGAATAGCAGAGTCCTTAGATCTCTTCGTTCCAAGAATGTTTGGAGGGTCTAACAGTGAGGACCTGGGTACGAAGTCCAAGGCCTATGAGTATTTAACAAATCAGGGACTGCCCAGATCGCAGGCTTTAGAGTTCTCGAGGGGGCTTCCTTTGTATTGGGGTGACCAACCGGGGGTTGCCGGACCGGCATATGTAGGTGCCATTCTAATATTCCTATTTGTTATGGGTCTTTTTCTGGTTAAGGGAAAAACCAAATGGTGGTTGTTAGGGGGCGTAGTTTTGTCTCTATTACTCTCCTGGGGGAAGAATTTTGGTATTCTCACCAATTTTATGATCGATTATTTTCCGTTGTACAATAAATTCCGGGCGGTTTCTTCCATTCAGGTTGTGCTGGAACTATGTGTTCCGATACTGGCAATTCTGGGACTATCAGCCTTATTTAAAAAGGAAGTGCCTACAACTCAAAAGTTAAGGGCCCTAAAGCTATCCCTGATCATTTCCGGCGGATTGGGTGTTGCCATTTTATTATTAAAAGGAATGTTCGATTTCAACGGACTAAATGACGGGGCTTACTTGCGGTATTTTGGTGATGAGGTGTTGGCAATGATCAAAAGAGATAGAGAAGCGGTCTATCTTAATGACAGCTTCCGATCTTTGATCTATGTTATTCTTGCGGCAGCAGCTCTTTGGCTATTTATAAAATCGAAAATAAGTAAGTCAATATTGGTTGTTTCCCTTGGCTTGTTAATATGCTTGGATCTTGTTGGAGTAGCCCTGCGCTATGTTAATTCGGACGATTTTGTGTCGAGAAGACTGATGAATGAGCCGTTTCAGGAAACCGCCTTAGATAAGCAGATAAAAACAGATACTACAGTATACCGCGTTTATGATACCTCAGAGGGTCTTAATGGTGCCAGGACCTCATACTTTCACAAGTCAATAGGTGGGTATCATGCTGCTAAACCGGCTATTATTCAAGATCTTTTTGATTATCATATATATCAAAACAACAGACAGGTACTTAACATGCTTAATGTAAAGT
>JABDQS010000219.1 GCA_013042125.1 Eudoraea sp. | reverse complement strand
ATCATATGGTGGGGAATGTGGGATGGAATGAAATGAATAAATGGTGCCAGTTTTATGCCCACGTAATGGGCTTTGCACAATTGGTCTCTTTTGATGACAAGGATATCTCAACAGAATACACCGCCCTGATGAGTAAGGTGATGAGCAACGGCAACGGACGTATTAAATTTCCGATCAATGAACCTGCCGATGGAAGAAAGAAATCCCAGATAGAAGAATATATAGAATTCTACAATGGTGCCGGCGTTCAGCATATGGCAATGGCCACGGATAATATCATAGAAACGGTATCTGCCTTGCGAGATCGGGGAGTAGAATTCCTCACCGTGCCTGCTTCTTATTACGAAGATGTGCTGGACAGGGTAGGTGAAATTGATGAGGACCTGGCTCCCTTACGAGATTTGGGAATTCTGATAGACCGGGACGAAGAAGGATATTTACTTCAGATCTTTACAAAACCCATCTTGGACAGGCCAACAATGTTCATTGAGATCATTCAGCGTAAAGGAGCCAAATCTTTCGGGAAAGGAAATTTTAAGGCACTTTTCGAAGCAATTGAAAGAGAACAGGAATCCAGAGGTACGCTTTAATACACCGACTATTTGGGCAATATTTAATAAAGATTTGTTAAGAGTCTAGTAAATTTACGTTAAAACGAAATGCTCTTTCAGGAAGATGTAGTAGATTTGTTGTCATAAGGGGTGGTTCCCTTATAACTTTAAGTATTGGTTTTTCATAATTTAAAGTTTGGTTGGTTATTTAGGAAAAAGCTCCGACGCTCGTTGGGGCTTTTTTTTATGGACAAGTTTGGAATAAATTTTGTTTAATTAACGTTAACAACATTGCCATCAGGGCTGAATTACTAATTTTGAACAAAATTTTCGATGAAAAGGACAACGCTGGTTTTATTTCTTTTTCTCCAAGGGTTCTTGAATGCGCAGAGTATTCAGGAGTCATTCAAACCCGGAGAATGGTTGAAATTCAGGATCCACTACGGTTTTCTGAATGCCAGCTATGCTACCTTGCACGTTAAGACGGATAGCGTAGGCGAAGTTCCTGTATACCATGTAGTTGGGGTAGGAAAGACCACAGGATTTGCCAGTATCTTTTTTAAGGTAGATGATACTTATGAAAGTTATTTTGACAAGGAAAACGGAAAACCCTACCGATTTATTCGGAAAGTAGATGAAGGAGGCTATACCAAGGATATTGAGATAAACTTCGATTACCAGAAGAAAGAAGCCCTTCTCAACGATAAGAAGAACAATAAAAAGTTTAATTTTACTTTTGGAGAGGAAATCCAGGACCTGGTTTCTGCTTTTTATTATTTGCGAAACAATTACAGGGCCAAAGATCTGGTTATTGGCGAGTCTATAGATCTCAATATGCTCTATGACGATGACGGTATCTTTAAGTTTAAATTGAAATACCTGGGGATAGAGATCCTGAAAACAAAGTTTGGTAAAGTGGAATGCCTCAGTTTCAGACCTTACGTACAATCGGGACGGGTTTTTAAGGAACAAGAGAGCCTCACTTTATGGGTTTCCAATGACCTTAATAAGATCCCGATCAGAATTAAGGCCGACCTTGCCGTAGGATCACTAAAAGCCGATCTTGATGGGTATAACGGCCTCAAACATCAGTTCAAGATCATAATGGACTAAGAAGAAGATGAAAGACAAGGAACAGATAGATTCCCAGATCTTAAAGCTAGCTGAGAAATACAAGGATTCCGGACAGGACCTGAGCTCTTATCTGGATGGTCTCTTGTACCAGCGCTACCTTACCTATTGGGACTATATTCATCTGGATACACTTTTAAGCCTGCAGGTTCCACGAACCTATTTTCCCGATGAGGAGATCTTTATCATGTATCATCAGATCACAGAACTTTACTTTAAACTTATTCTTCACGAACAAAAACAGATCGTGGATGACCAGTCTCAGGAGGTAGACCATTTTATTGAAAAAGCAAATCGGATCAACAATTACTACAAGGCTCTCATCTCTTCTTTTAGTATCATGATAAATGGCATGGAACGAGAGCAATTCCTGCGCTATAGAATGGCCCTTTTACCATCGAGCGGATTTCAGTCGGCCCAGTACAGAATGATAGAGATCTATGCTACTCCGCTTGAAAACCTCGTTTACGAACCTGAAAGAGAAAAGTTTTCCAAGGATAGTATCATAGAGGAACTCTACGAGCACATCTATTGGAAGAAAGGTGCTACTGACCGCAATACTGGTGAAAAGACACTTACCCTGAAGCAATTCGAATACAGATATACTCCAAGGTTTATCAGGATCGCCAATGAGGTCGAAGGAAATACCATCTACCATAAATACTTGAAATTACCCGAAAAAGGCAGAAATAATAAAGCCTTGATTGATGCGTTAAGAAAGATGGACCTTAATGCCAATGTAAATTGGCCGCTGATGCATATGGGTTCTGCTTACAGGTATTTGAACAAAGGTGATAAAGCCATTGAAGCGACCGGCGGTACCAATTGGAAAGAATATTTGCCACCAAGTTTTCAAAAGGTGGTGTTTTTTCCGAAATTGCACAGCAAACAAGATCTAAGAAATTGGGGAAAACAGTGGGTAGACCATCTATTTAACCCTGAAAAAGTTTTATAAGACAATGCGTAAATACTGGGGCCTCTTTTTAGCATGTATTATTCTGTCCTCTTGTGGCGAGGATAAAGCAACTACAGCGAACGTTGATCAACTTACGGAAGGAACAAAGGTTGATATTCCAAAAGACATAAATAAATACGGTTTTAATCTCAACGATTTTGACGTAGTGGAAGACACTATTCGCAGAGGAGATATTTTTGGGAACCTGATGACCAGAAACAAGGTAGACTATCCAAAGATATATGAGCTTACACAAAAATATAAAGACACTTTTGATGTGCGTAGGATACGTGTAGGGAATCCTTATACCATCCTCAGATCCAGGGACACCTCTCAGGTTGCACAGATCTTTGTTTATGAGAACGACCCTATCAACTATACAGTGGTCGATTTCCGTGATTCAGTATTGGCGTATAAAGGAAGGAAAGAAGTGAAATTGGTAGAACGGGAAGCATCGGGCGTTATCCCACAAAGGGGGAACTTATCCGATGTCATCGTACAACAAAATATTGATTATCTGATGGTGAACGAATTGTCCGGGATCTATGCCTGGACCATCGATTTTTTCAAACTCGATGCCGGGGACAAGTTTCGGATAATTTATGACGAAAAATATATCAATGATAGTATTTATGCCGGAGCCGGGTCTATAAAAGCTGCTTATTTTGAACATAAAGGCGAACCCTTTTACGCTTTTGCCTATCATAATGACTCCCTGGATATCCGTGAGTATTATGATCATGAGTCCAACAATCTGCGCCGCACATTTTTAAGGGCTCCCCTGCAGTTTGGACGCCTGTCTTCCAGGTACAATCTGAAAAGGAGAATACGCTATTACGGATATAAGGTAAGACCGCACAAAGGAACAGACTATGCCGCTCCCATTGGCACACCTATCTTGGCCACTGCAGATGGAGTGGTCACCGAATCCACCCGAAGAGGAGGAAATGGAAAATATGTGAAGATCCGTCATAACGGCACTTATAGCACACAATACTTACATATGAAAGCTCAAAATGTAAAAAGGGGGCAATTTGTAAAACAGGGCGAGGTTATTGGATGGATAGGGATGACAGGTAACACCGGAGGTCCGCATGTTTGCTATCGTTTCTGGAGAAACGGAAGGCAGGTAGATCCACTTCGTGAAAAGCTTCCTGCAGCCGATCCTCTGGCTGAAGCCTTGAGACCTGCATATTACGAATATATGAATCCGATAAAGGAGCAACTAGATTGTATAGAATTTCAGGAAGAACCGTCAGATGAGCTATTAACATTTAATCCCTAGAATGTCCTTAGAGAACATTAATCCAACCGCTACCTCCGCCTGGAGAAAACTTACAGAACACTATAACGAAACCAAAGGAAAGCAACTCAAAGATCTTTTTGAAAAGGATCCGGAAAGAGCTGCGTCATTTACGCGAAAGTGGAATGACTTCCTGCTCGGTTTCTCCAAGAACAGGATCACAAATACTACTCTGAAGCTGCTCCTTGAACTGGCCGAAGAAGTGCAGCTGGGCGATGCAATCAGCAAGTATTTCGGGGGCGATATTATTAATGAAACCGAAGGCCGGGCCGTGTTGCATACCGCTTTACGTGCCTCGAAAGACGATGTTATTTTGGTCGAAGGGGTCAATGTTGTACCCGAGGTCTATGAGGTTCGGAACCATATCAGGGAATTTTCGGAAGCAGTTATCTCAGGCAAGAAAAAGGGATATACCGGCAAGGCCATCACAGATGTGGTCAATATTGGTATTGGAGGATCAGATCTTGGTCCGGTGATGGTCACAGAAGCACTTAAGTTTTACAAAAATCACCTTAAAACTCATTTTGTAAGCAATATAGACGGAGACCACGTACAGGAGATCTTAAAGGAGCTCAACCCCGAGACTACCTTATTTATTATTGTCTCCAAGACCTTTACAACACAGGAAACCCTCACCAATGCCCTCACCATAAAAGACTGGTTCTTACAAAAGGCCTCAGTGGCAGATATTGCCCATCATTTTGCTGCCGTCTCAACCAATACCGAGAAGATAGCGGAATTTGGGATCGCTCAGGAAAATGTATTCCCTATGTGGGACTGGGTAGGAGGGCGATTTTCCCTCTGGAGTGCCGTTGGTCTTTCGGTGGCACTTGCCGTTGGCCCCCAACACTTTGAAGAAATGCTGGAGGGAGCCCATAGGATGGATACCCATTTTAAAACTGCCGATTTCCGGGATAATATCCCCGTACTCATGGGATTGCTGAGTATATGGTATAATAATTTTTATAATGCAGAAACAGAGGCGATCATTCCCTACACACAATATCTC
>JABDQS010000216.1 GCA_013042125.1 Eudoraea sp. | reverse complement strand
ATGCAAAGCCTGAAAAGTCGTTAGATTTACGGTTTATGGTCAATGCAAAAAGACCGGTCAAATTTGCCCCAAAGCCCTATACTCAGGTATTTGTTGAGCGTCATGGATTTATAGGCAACCTCAGTATTTTAGATCTGCTATTTAATGAAGGTACGGCTGCGCCTACCTATTTAGAAGAGGTTTCCTTATCTTTCCTTGATGCTTAGATTTGTTCTCCACTACGGTATTCATTTTATACTCCCTATAGCGGTGGGATTCCTCTTTTTTAAAGAGAACCGAACAAAGATCATATTAATAATGCTGGCTGCCATATTGATAGACCTAGATCATCTGCTGGCTACGCCTATTTTTGATCCCGATCGATGTAGTCTCAACTTCCATCTTCTGCATCAATATTGGGCTATGGCGTTGTATGTTATTCTCCTTTTTATAAAACCTTTGAGGATCATAGGGATAGGCTTATTGATCCATATGCTGGCAGATGGAATAGATTGTTTATTAATGACTCCCTAATTTGATAGTTGCCATGACCGGATAATGGTCAGATAATTTAATATCATAATTTTGATGATCCAGGATCTCGAAACTCTTGTCCGTAAAAATATAGTCTATTCTAAAAGGTAAAAATTTAAAAAAGTAGGTCCATCCGAATCCACTCCCTTTCTCCCAAAAACTATCTTTCATGCCGTTGCTGATTAGTCGGACGATCCCGGAATATTGGGTATTGTTAAAATCTCCGCATAAAATTACTTTATATGGTGAATTCATATAATGCTTTTTTACCATCTCTGCTTGCTGCAGCTGCATTTTATATGAAGATCCCAACCTATTTAAGAGGTTATAGGGTCTTTCTCTTTTAATGGACCCGGGTCTTACTTTTAAGGATTGTAAATGAATGTTATAAATCCGCAATGTATCTTTTGGCAGTGCCAGATCCACGTAGATCGAATTATTACCTGTATCAGCAAAGTCAAGAGATCCTTTACCAATAATTGGGTATTTTGAAAAAATAGTTAATGGTGAATGATTTGTTAAACGGGTCCTATTATTTACGAAATAATACGGATATTCCTCAACTATCGACGGGATTTTATAAGTACTTGAAAACTCTTGCAAGCAAATTATATCCGGTTTATTGGTATCTATAAATTTCTCAAAAATTGAACCCAAATCTTTATTTCGCATTCCGTAGCCATGCAGGTGTAGGGCATTAAGTGTCAATAATTTAATACTGCCTTCCGTTTTTTTTATACCTGAATCACCTAAAACATAGATTGGACCTAAAAGAAGAAAAATTGCCAGAAATAAGGTGCTGTTAATTGTGAACAACACTCTATATCTTTTTAAAAGAGTGTATAAAATAAAAAATAAAAATCCGGGTAATAAATAGGGGTATAGTACATTAAGAATGAAAAGGATGGACATGGACCTGAGAGGAAAATAAAAATTAATTCCTATGAGGATCATAACAATGAGATACGCCAAATTTGAAAAAACAATAAGTCTGTTTAGAATAGAAGGCTTAGATTTAAATCTCATCATTCTTCCTTACCAGCCTTAAAAAGAAAATCCTTTTCTGCTTTTGAAAGGCTTTCGTAACCAGATTTACTGATCTTATCCAGAATAGCATCTATTTTGCGTTGTCTGCTTTCTTTGTCGTAATCTACTTTTGATTTGGCCGCACTCTTAGTTTTTCTATATACGGTTTTCATGGGCGCTTTCTTCTCACTCGGTTTAAAGAATGCCCCTAGTGCGTCGAGCATCTTTGAAAAGCCCTCACCAATATCCTTCCCTTTCGTCAATTGCCGGGCGTAAACATATCCCAGTAAGGCACCACCTAGGTGAGCCAGGCGCCCCCCTGAATTACTGCCCGGGATCTGTATTAGATCGATCAGAACAAAAAATGCTCCTATATACCACAATTTCACATTGAAGAAGATCACTCTCACCACCTGATTTGGAATATAGGCACAAATAAAGATCAGGACAGCAGTGACCCCTGCCGAAGCACCAATAATGGCAGTATTAGATCCCAAAAAGACAGGAAAGATGTTATAGCTTACAACAAACAAAAGTCCGCCCAGAATGACCCCCAAAAAATACACATTGATCAATTTCCTGGAAGAAAATAAATTCAGGAAGATCCTGGCAGAGAAATACAATAATAACATGTTCCAGAATAGATGCCATATATCTGCATGGAAAAAGGAATAGGTGACAATTGACCAAGGTTGAGTAAGGAATGTCAATAAATTCACAGGAAGTTCAAACCACTGTGAAAAAATATTCTTGCCAAAGCCTAAAAGAAAAGGCAGCACGGCATTTAAAATAAAAACGCCTACATTAACGACAATAAGCTTTTCAGCTATGCTTAGTCGGGCATATTGATATCGAAGTCCTCCTGTACTCATCTAATTCCATCTATTTTTATCAAACTGCGTCTTTTTCCAGTACCACATCATTATAAATCCAAATAGGGCACCTCCCACATGTGCAAAATGTGCTATTCCTTGTCCAAAGATAGAATATCCCGTAACACCGGAAAATAGGTCGAGCCCAATGAGTACCGGAATAAAATATTTTGCTTTAATTGGGATAGGAAGAAAAATAAGAAAAAGTTCACTATTTGGAAATGACATTCCAAACGCCACAAGTATTCCGTAAATCGCGCCGGAGGCTCCAACGGCCGGCGTGGTGTATGCCATCAAGAAATTGTCTATAGTACTTTTGGAAGCCAGGTTATACCAACTGGGACTAAATTTTCCTTGAGATATAATGTCTATGATCTCTGCTCTCGCTAAGCCTGAATTTAATAGAACATCCATGCCCTCATTAAAGTAATAGTAATTAACTGCCGTGTGAATTAAGGCGGCCCCGATCCCTGCAGAAAAATAAAAGAAAATGAATTTATTCTTTCCCCACATTTGTTCCAAGGGTGATCCAAAGGCCCATAAAGCATACATATTGAAAAGGATATGCATAAACCCGCCGTGCATGAACATATGGGATATGACCTGCCAAAAGGCGAAGTTTTCATTCTCCGGAAACCACAGGGAGAACAATTGATACATTTGCTCCCCGAAGAGGCTGGTAGCCACAAAAAATAGTATGTTGATGATCAGGAGGTGCTTAATGGCCCCGGTGAGTCTTCCCATTTAGTTAAATTTTTTGTCAATTTCTTTTTCAGATAATGTAATAAATATTGGTTTATTAAACGGACTCAACAGTGTTTCCTTACAGGCAAAAAGGTCATTTACTAGAGCCAATTGAGAAATACCGTTTAATAATTCGCCTGTTTTAACTGAAAGTGACCTACAGAGTGCCTTAGCCAGCATATCAGATTGTGAAAAATTGGTCGACTTACTTTCCATCGAACATTCTGAAATAAGTTGATCTAATACAGACGCTACTTCCTTTTCTGAGACCAAAGGTGGTAAACCTTTTACGACAAGTTGTTCTTTCTTGTCCTCATCAAAGACAAATCCCAAAGCGTTTAAATGATCTTTCATTTGATGCAGGATGGCCATTTCACCTTTGGAAAAAGATAAAGAGATGGGGAACAGAAGTTGTTGACTTAAGGTCTCTTTTAAGGTCATACTTCGCAAGAATTTTTCGTAAAGCACGCGTTGATGTGCCCTGCTTTGGTCTATGATAAGCATCCCGGACCTAATTGTGGTAACAATGTATTTTCTTCGAAGCTGAAAAGTTGTGGAATCATTCCCTTCCGGTTGTTCAGCCTGGGGAAAAATAGACCCGGAAATGGTCTCAGATTCATAATGAACACTGCTGAAAGAATCCTCTCTACTTGCCTTTGATTCCATGCCCATATAAAGATCCTCCCATCCCTCAGCCGAGGTCTTCTTGTGAAATCTGCCGGCTATAGACCTGGCTGTAGATTCTTTAAAGGGATTAAATCCGGGATTCACAGCAACACCGGGAAGATTGGCTTCTTTATGTTGATAGGCATAAGGTGTCTCTAAATTTTGATCCTTATCAAAATCGAGCATTGGCGTTAAGTGAAATTGCCCAAGGCTGTGTTTCACGGCAGCTCTGAGTATTGCATAGAGTGTATGCTCATCATCGAACTTTATTTCCGTTTTTGTAGGGTGGATATTTATATCTATTGAGGTGGGATCAACGGTGAGATATAAGAAATACCCGGGATGTGCCTCAGGTTTAATCAGGCCTTCAAAGGCTGAAAGGATGGAATGGTGGAGGTACGGACTTTTTATAAACCTATTATTGACAAAGAAAAATTGTTCTCCCCTGCTCTTTTTGGCGAAAGTTGGCTTACAAATGTACCCCTCAATACTTACTACCTGTGTTTCCTCCTGAACGGGTACCAACTTTTCATCGGTCTTATGGCCAAAGATCTGGACAATACGCTTTTTTTGAGAATGGGATGTTAGGTGGAATAATTCACTGCCATTATGAAAAAAATAAAAGTTGATCTTGGGATGTGCCAGTGCCACCCGGTGAAACTCATCTGTGATATGCCTGAATTCTACCTGATTAGATTTCAGGAAGTTTCTGCGAGCCGGAATATTGTAAAAAAGGTTTTTTACTGATATGGAAGTACCTTTGGGCGTAACAACAAACTCCTGAGACACCACTGTACTTCCCTCAATTTTAAGGTGAGTCCCAACTTCCTCGTCCTCAGGCTTCGTATGCATCTCTACATGGGCAATTGCTGCAATGGAGGCAAGGGCCTCTCCCCTGAAGCCTTTGGTATGTAATTTAAAGAGGTCCTCTGCACTTCGGATCTTGGAGGTGGCATGGCGTTCGAAACTAAGTCGGGCATCTGTTGGACTCATCCCAATGCCATCATCTACTACCTGGATCAGTGTTTTTCCTCCATCCTTTACAATAAGTTGAATGGTGGATGCACCAGCATCCACAGCATTTTCCAACAACTCCTTTACTACAGAGGCAGGTCGCTGTACCACCTCACCTGCTGCAATTTGATTGGCCACATGATCTGGCAAGAGTTGTATGATGTCTGCCATTAGCTATTTAGGAATATGGATAGATCAAAATCTATTATGTAGAGAAAAATAAAAATAAGTACCGCAATGATGATGAGCATTCGCAATTTATAATTTTGATCACCTGCTCTTCGGAGATCAGACATAGCGTGGTTCAACTTCGATTTAAGGCCTCTGGGAGTCTCAACTGTTGATCGAAACCTGTCTAATTTTCGTTCGATTTTAAAAGGATTACCCTCCCCTTTATCATCAAAATATCGCGGTGTGTAATTGTATTTTTTGTTCTTGCGCAGTTTCGTAAATCGTCCCATAATGCTAGTCTGCCAAAGGTACTTAAATATAGAAAAAGTGCAGAACCTAGGCTCCCAAAATTTGTTAACACCGATAGGAAAATCTCCGGACAGTCAATAATAAATTAAAATTGATCGAAAGTGGCAGTAATAATTATGCGCTATGTACCATTATTAGTTAGGTCCCAGCGCTGACATTTTAATGGCAGCAATAGCGGCTTCCGTTCCTTTATTGCCGTGTTTACCACCGCTTCTGTCCTGGGCTTGTTGCAAGGTATCATCAGTAAGAACACAGAAGATAACCGGAGTTGCGAATTGAAGGTTGAGATCTTTGATCCCATGTGCAGTGGCACTACAAACAAAATCGAAGTGCATGGTTTCTCCTCGTATCACACTTCCAATGGCAATGATAGCATCGGGCTTTTCAACCTCTATCATCTTCTTACAGCCAAAGGTTAGTTCAAAACTACCGGGTACGTCCCAGCGGAGGATATTTGCCTCCTTAACCCCACATTCTACCAAAGCAGTATGAGCTCCCTTAAAAAGTCCTTCTGTTATTTCGGTGTTCCACTCAGATACTACCAGACCGATCTTAAGATGATCGGCTTTTGGTATACCGTCCTTATCATACTCTGATAGATTTCGGTTTGCGGTAGCCATCTTTTATTGGGTTTGAGCCATCCCTATGAAAACATCGATCGTTCCTGCTTCTTCCGAATTTGGAAATTCGTCCTTGATCCGCTGAAAATATCCAAGTGCTTTCTCTTTGGTTCCAAGCTCTAAAGCGGCGATCCCCGCTTTGTATAAATACATAGGTGTTGTAAGTTCATTCTCATCTTGTGAAAATGCTTTTTCATAATAGGAAAGTGCATCTTCTGTTTGTCCAAGTTGAAGAAAAGAATCCCCTATACCTCCAAGAGCAAGTGAAGCCGTAATTTCTTCGTCAGCAGATACTTTTTCCAAAAACTCTATAGCCTTATCATATTGTTTTAGCTCCTTGTAGGACATGCCCGCTGCATAGGTCGCAATATTTGCAGACGGAGTACCGGAATACTCTTCTATGATATCCAAATACCCGTATTTCCCTTCTGCACCATTTAGGGCCAATAAAAACAGTGAATCCTTCTCCGCAGTGCCTTGCAGGGCCTGATTAAAATACTGGTTGGGGTATAACATCTCATTGGCGGCACTGGCATTCCTTGGTTCCTGAACAAACTGGTAATATCCCAAATATCCCAGAACGGCTACTGCTATAACCCCAATGACCCCAAGAATATAATTCTGATTCCGGGCTACCCACTGCTCTGAGCGTGAAGCACTTTCATCTAATGTGCTAAAAACCTCAGCCGTTGTGCTGCCCTGTTCTGCTAGCGCTCTTTCCTCTTCCTTATTTTTCGGCTTGTATCCCCTCTTTTTATATGTTGCCATAGTTCCTTCAATTGATCGCGCAAAAATAAAGTTTTATTCGAAAACCGAAGGGTATTTATTTGTTATTTTTGGATATTTACGGCCCCAAAAATGAATTTCAATAGCTCTTTGAATGTTTCTTCAGAATATTTCTCTTCTTAATTACAAGAATTTTAGTGATGTGAACTTTGAGTTCGACACTAAAATAAACTGCTTTGTGGGAAATAATGGAATTGGCAAAACCAATATGCTCGATGCTATTTATCATCTGTCGTTTGGGAAGAGTTATTTTAATCCTATTTCCTCACAGAACATAAAACACGGAGCCGATTTTTTTGTTATCGAGGGGAATTTTATGTTGAACAAGCGCGAGGAAAAGATCGTTTGCTCTTTAAAACGCAATGTTAAAAAAGTAATTCGAAGAAATGGGAAGACCTACGACCGGCTATCTGATCATATTGGTCTTCTTCCCCTGGTTATCATATCGCCTGCAGATAGAGATCTCATTACTGAAGGGAGTGATACCCGCAGAAAATTCATGGATGGGGTTATCTCTCAATCAGATACTGAGTATCTGCAAACCTTGATGAATTATCAAAAGGTTTTGGCACAAAGAAATGCCTTATTAAAATATTTTGCTGCCAACCATACTTTTGATTCGGGTACCTTAGACATTTACAATGAACAGATGCATTCTTTCGGACAGTTGATCTACGAAAAAAGAGCTTCATTTATTGAAAAATTTGTTCCTATTTTCCGGGAACAATACCGCCTTATTTCGGGCGATAGCGAAGATATAAATCTGGTCTACAACTCTCGCTTGCACGAAGCGGATCTGGGTTCCCTTTTAACTTCTAACATAGATCGGGATCGGGCTCTGCAGTATACCAGTGTTGGTATCCACAAGGATGATCTCGATTTTCAGATCGGCGGCTATCCTATTAAGAAATTTGGGAGTCAGGGCCAGCAAAAATCGTTTTTGATCGCTTTGAAATTTGCACAATTTCAATTTCTCAAGGCCCTTGTAAAGACCACGCCTATTTTATTATTAGATGATATTTTTGACAAGCTCGATGAGAATAGGGTTGCGCACATCATTACTTTAGTAGAGGACAAGAATTTCGGACAGATCTTCATAAGCGACACCCATGCAGAACGCACCGAGAAGATCATAAAAGAAATTCATCAATCCTATAAAATATTTCCTTTGTAAAATGAGAAAACTATCCATTATTTTAAGCTGTATACTTCTGTATTCCTGTGGCGATCCGGTCACCAAAGAGGAACTCACCATGCTGGACGGATATTGGGAAATAAAACAGGTTGAATTTCCTAATGGTGACACCAAGGACTATGATATTAATGCCGCCATAGATTATATTGAGCTCACAGGCACTAAGGGATATCGCAAAAAGGTTCAACCCCTTCTTGACGGCAGTTTTGAGACTTCAGATGATGCAGAATATTTCACCATTGTGGAACGCGACGGATCTTTTATTATGGTTTATGAGAATTCAATGGCGGTCTGGGAGGAAGAGATAAAAAGCCTTGAGGAAACAAAACTCAGGCTCGTAAATGAAGAGCAAATTACCTATATTTATGAGCGCTTCCAACCCATAACACTGGAGTAACTTGGTTAGAAAAAAGAACAATATATCGCTTGGAGAAGCCCTGAAAGAATTTATTTCCACCAATAAATTACAGAAGGGTATAGATAAGGTGCTCGTAAAGGAAGCCTGGGTTTCCCTCATGGGAAATGGCGTGAATAATTATACTACGGCTGTAGATCTGCGCAACAGTACTCTTTTTGTTTCCCTCTCCTCCTCAGTGCTCAGGGAAGAATTAAGTCATGGAAAATCCAAAATAATTGCCCTTTTGAATGAAGAACTGGGCAGGGAGGTGGTCACAAAGATAGTTTTGCGATAAATAGAAATACGGAAACTTAAAAACACAAAAAAGGACCTACGAAAGAAGGTCCTTTTATTTTTGTGTAATAATATTTTAATAGATCTCTCTTCCTGAAAAATGAAAAGAACCTTCAATAGCTGCATTCTCATCGCTATCCGATCCATGAACAGCATTCTCCCCAATATCTTTGGCAAACAGCTTTCGGATAGTTCCTTCAGCCGCCTCAGCAGGGTTAGTGGCACCAATTAATGCCCTAAAATCTTCTACAGCATTCTCTTTCTCC
>JABDQS010000213.1 GCA_013042125.1 Eudoraea sp. | reverse complement strand
TAGATCTGAGTATCGCTTCTCAGCTCCCATGTAGGTGATATGCCGTAAATATGCATTTTCTCCGCGCTTCCCTCCATCTTCCTCATCCTCAGTCACTGAAAATTCTTCCGGGATCTCGAACTTTGGAAGTAGTACTTCCCTGGCAAGTTCAAAAGGTTCTATTTTGTCTACGATCTCCCGGAGATTTAAAATGGCCTCAGGAATATCCTGAAACAAGGCTTTCATTTCCTCAGTAGACTTGAAGTAATATTCCTGATTTGGCAGGCCATAGCGGTATCCTCTTCCTCGTCCTATTGGGGTGGCTTGTTTTTCGCCATCTTTTACACAAAGAAGAATATCGTGTGCCTCTGCATCCTCTTTTTTACAATAGTAGGTATTATTGCTGGCTATTACTTTTATCTCATATTTTTGAGCCATAGCCAATAAAACAGGGTTGGCCCTATTCTCATCTTCCTGATCGTGACGCATCAACTCAACGTAGAGATCCTCTCCGAACATGTTGTGCCACCAGACCAATGCCTCTTCAGCCTGCTTTTCACCCAAATTTAGGATCTTTGAGGCAATTTCTCCATAGAGATTTCCCGTGAGGACAATGAGGTCTTCTTTATACTGTTCAACGATGGTCTTATCTATTCTTGGGACATAGTAAAATCCGTCTGTATATGCCAGAGAAGCCATTTTGGCCAGGTTGTGATACCCGTTCTTGTTCTTAGCTAGAAAGACCATCTGATATCCGTAATCTTTCTGATTTTTGTTAAGGTGATCTTCACAAACGAAGAATTCACAGCCTATGATAGGCAAGATCTTTTGCTGTCTGAAATCTTCACCGGCCTCTTCTGCCTTTGCCTTCTTACTTTTTAAGCTTGCATTGTAAGCCTTTACTTCCTTCACAAAATGGAAGGCACCCATCATATTGGCATGATCTGTTAACGCTACCGCTGGCATATTGTGCTCTGCTGCGGAAGCTACCAGGTCCCTTATCTTGATGGTAGATTGTAAGACAGAGAATTGAGAATGATTGTGAAGATGTACGAATGTAGTATCCTCTAAACTTTTGATATTGGCTTTGATCTCCTCCTCGGAGATCTCAGGTGTGGATACCTCCTGCTTTCGTTTTAAAGCTTTCGAGGCTTTTTTCAGATTTCTATGGGTTAAACCCAAGGGTGCTATCTCTGTAGGATGGAGCTTGATAAACGCCTCAAAATAATCGGGTTGAACCTTTAATTCTTCCCTTGAAAATGACCTTCTCCTCACTAATTCAAAGAAACACCGGCTTGTTGCCTCAACATCTGCCGCAGCATTATGGGCCTCTGAAAAAGGTTCGTTAAAAAGAAATTCATGAAGCTCTGTTAAAGTTGGAAGTTTAAATTTTCCACCCCTCCCTCCCGGAATTTGGCACAGGCTTGCAGTATTTTCAGTACAGGTGTCTAATACTGGTAGCGTTGAAAGGGAATTTTCAATTCCGGAGCGGTAAAATTCCGCACCCATGATATTGATATCGAAACCCACATTCTGTCCTACCAGAAACTGCGTCTTATCAAGAACTTCTTTAAAGAGTTTTAAGGCCTCTGCCAGCGGTATACCATCTTTTGATGCTAATTCTGTAGAAATCCCATGGATCTGTTCTGCATCGTAGGGAATATCATAACCTTCTGGTTGAATCAGAAAGTCTTGTTGTTCTATGAGATTTCCTAACCCATCGTGCAGCTGCCAGGCCAATTGTACGCAACGGGGCCAGTTATCTACCTCTGTAACAGGGGCATTCCAGCGTTTTGGTAATCCGGTGGTTTCGGTATCAAATATCAGGTACATACAGGGCTGTTTAAAATAAAAGACAGGCTATAAAAATATGGATTTACACCTGTTTTAAAAAGTGTAGTTTTTAGGAGTTATCAACCATAAAAAAATCCGGAAATTTCCGGATTTTCTCTACTCAAAATATTTTTCTGTGGATTAGGAGACTGCTTCCTCATACATTTTTGAGGTTTCCAGTGCGGAACTAATTGCCTCTCTTTGTTTTACCAGTAAGTCTCTGGTTGAACTCGGTAAGATCCATTCTTTATTGTCCAAAATATCATTGTATGAATCCAAGATCTTTTTTTCTCCTCGTTTAACTTCTTCCAGCATTCGTTCTGTTTCATTCGGACTCACGGTGGAGATGAATTTCATCCATGCCCTGTGGAAATCTCCCTTGATACTTCCACTATCCTCTGGCAAATTGCCGTATTCAACTATCTCAGATTTCAAGTCATGCCCAAAATTGTATCGTTGATTGGCCTTGTCTTCCAGGAATTTTTTTATGGCCGGATTCTCTACTTTTTCCGCCGCCAGGGTATATCCGCTTTTGGCGTCATAGGTGAGAATTAGTAAATCATTTAGTTTGTTTGAAATTTTTTCAGTGTACTTCATTAATCTATCGTCATTTTTAATTATGTGCCATTGATTATCAACAGCTACGTATAAGATACAAGAATATGTCGTAAAACCAAGTAAATACGGGACTTTAGCAGCTATTTAACAAGTATTCTTAATGAGTGTTAAAGTATATGTAGCTAAAATTTGACCCCTCAAATCTGTTAGGAGATCTTATGGTAAGTTAAATAGAAAGTGTATATTTGCACGCTCTTATAAAATAGAGAAAAGAAAGAATTAATAATCGAGGGTCGGGTACCCTACAAAATTAATGTGATATGCCAGTTAGAATTAGACTCCAAAGACACGGAAAAAAAGGTAAACCATTCTATTGGATCGTAGCCGCCGATGGTCGTGCGAAACGAGATGGAAAATTTCTTGAAAAATTAGGGATCTACAATCCTAATACCAACCCTGCCACTATTGAGGTAAAGATAGACGAATCTGTAGAGTGGTTAAACAACGGAGCACAACCTTCTCATACAGCTAAGCGTATTTTATCTTATAAAGGGGTGTTATTAAAACATCACTTACTAGGAGGAGTTAGAAAAGGGGCCCTTACTGAGGAGCAAGCAGAGGAAAAATTTCAAGCGTGGGTAGCGGAAAAAGAAAAAGCAGTAGCCAAGAAAGAAGAAAATCTAAGCAAAGCACAGCAAGAAGCAAGGAATAAAGCACTTGCAGCAGAGAAAGAAGTTGCCGAAAAGAGAGCTCAGGCTATAGCAGAAGCTGAATTACCGGAAACTCCGGAAGCCGTTCCTGCTGAAGAAGAAGTAGCTGCTTTGGAAACAGCTCCAGCACCAGAGGAGTCTGTTGCCCAAACTGAAGAGGCTGTTGACACTCCTGCTGCCGAAGAAGCGGCACCGGAAGCAGTCGCTGAAGAAGCTGCTCCTGAAGCTGCTGTTGAGGAACCTGCTGAAGTTGCTGCAGAAAAAGCTGCTCCTGAAGCTGCTGCTGAGGAAACTCCGGCCGCAGAAGATAAGCCGGCTGAGGATGCCAAACCGTCTGCAGATAAAAAGTAATGGCAAACCGATCGATGCGTAAGGAAGATTGTTTCTACCTGGGCAAGATCGTTTCAAAATATAGCTTCAAAGGGGAGGTGCTGATCAAATTAGACACCGATGAACCCGAGCAATACGAAAAACTGGAATCAGTATTTATTTCATTAGGAAATAATCTGGTTCCTTTTTTTATTGAAAGTAGTTCTCTGCACAGGTCTGCCTTATTGAGAGTACGCTTTGAAGAGATCAAAGATGAGGCAGACGCAGACCGTATCTTAGGTTCTGAGCTTTACTTACCGCTTGAATTACTCCCAAAACTCAGTGGCACTCAATTTTATTATCACGAGGTGATAGGGTTCACCCTTATGGATAGTGTGTTTGGAAATATCGGGATCATTACAGGCGTAAATGATTCTGCTTCCCAAGCACTTTTCGAAGCTGAGAAGGAGGGAAAACAACTAATGATCCCCATTAACGATGAGATCATATCCCGTATAGACCGTCCTGCTAAAATCATACATATTACAGCACCGGATGGACTGGTTTCCCTTTATTTAGATATAGAAGAGTAAATCAAATCCAGAACTAAATCCTACGTCTTTGGAAACACCCTTCCAGTTTAAACAATTTGCAGTTCACCAGGATAGATGTGCAATGAAAATTGGAACAGATGGAGTGCTGCTCGGTGCCTGGACCCCCTTGGATTCTGATCCGCAACATATTTTAGATATTGGTAGTGGCACCGGTATTATTGCCCTTATGCTGGCACAAAGAAGTAATGCTCAGGAGATAGATGCACTGGAAATTGAACCAAATGCGTATGAACAATGCGTTGAGAATTTTGAAGAGTCTCCCTGGGCAGACCGGCTATTCTGTTATCACGCCTCATTAAGAATGTTCGTCGAAGAAGCAGAGACCTCTTATGACCTTATTGTTTCCAATCCCCCATTCTATAACGAAGATGTTTCTAGTGGGGATGTCCCCAGAGACATGGCCAGGCAATCCAGTACTTTGCCCTTTGATGAATTAGTGAAAAGTGTAAGCATTTTACTTTCTCCAAATGGTATTTTTGCCACGGTGATCCCATGTAAAGAAGAAGCTTCTTTTGTGAATTTAGCCACGAAAGCCGGATTGCACTTACAAAAGGCAACTCGCGTAAAAGGCACTTCTGATGCCGATATAAAACGCAGCTTACTAACGTTTTCATTTCATAAAACTGTAGTAGAAGAGGATGTTTTGGTGATAGAACAGAAACGTCATGTGTATACACCCGCTTATGTTGCTCTTACCAAAGATTTCTACTTAAAAATGTGATCTCAGATTCGTCGGTGAATAGGACGGGTAAGGCAGGTAGGCCCACCACCTCCCTTAATACTGATTTCATTTCCCGTGTAGGTTATTACTTTGCATCCGGAGGCCAGCAGGGCTTTTTCGGTTATGGGATTTCCTTTAACCATAATACAATTTCTTGGGGCTACTGCCAACACGTTGCTTCCCAAGGTATCAAATTCAGTTTCAGGGACCTCAATCAATTCAAATTCTCTATTCAAAAGTTCATTTCTAAATTTTATGGACATCAAGGGAGAGTAGACCACCGCCAAATTGGAATCTACCGGGCTCAAAACCGACATAAGATGAAAAACATCGGTCGGACCTCTAAAGTGGGGCAGATCTACAACTAACACATCAATCCCCAAAGGATTCAAGAGTCCCTTTAATTGTTCAATTCCCGCCTCATTTGTGCGGTAACTATGACCAACAGCCAAAGTATTTGTATCTATCCAGGCAACATCTCCTCCTTCCATTGTTCCGGGAGCCTCAATACTTCCTAAAATATCAATGCCTGCTTTTTCATAAACTTTACGCTGAGCGTTTGGCTCTGAAGCACGCGCAGCTTTACCCATATTACAGAGGATCATTCCATGATCTGTGGCTATGGACGCATCCCGGCAGTAAAGGGCATCTAATGAAGGGGTATTGTCCTTAGAGAAAAATTGAACATCAGGAGGATGCTCCTTTATAATAGCCTCAAAAATGGAATATTCTGCTATGGCAGTTTCATAATCAGGTGCTGACAGGTAGTTCAATGCTTTCCATTGTGTATTGATTTCCGAATTACCCATAAAGGTGTTGGACACAGGATTTATAAAAATAGATTCCAACGGGAGGTATTCAGACTGAGAGGTGAGGGCTTTTATATCTTTCATTGATCTTTGGCATATTTCCATTTCATCCAAACATAGAAAGGCGTACCCAGTAGTAATAGGATAAAGCCCCAAAACACCGACTCTTCTCCGGCCCCAAATACAGCCCATAGGGCATAGAAGAAGGCAAGGCTTCCCAAAATGAAAATGCTGGCCCTTGAAGTTTTGTTAGGGTTACGCTGAAGTGAAATACTTACATAGGCAGCAGTAGAAAAGATATACGGCACTAAACATGAAAAGATGGATAGCAGGATCATAAATTTAAATTGCTCCACGAATCCTTCTGTGTAATTCATCAACATGATCATTGAACTTAAAACGCTTCCAATTATCAGTCCCCATACGGGAGCTCCCTTCTTATTTTCTCTTTTAAAAATTTTGGGAAACATCTGATCAATTGCCGTTGCTCTGGCAATCTGGCTTTGAATCAATATCCAGCCATTTAAAGC
>JABDQS010000212.1 GCA_013042125.1 Eudoraea sp. | reverse complement strand
GCTAAAACCTATTTCCAGATATAGCAAACAGCTCATTCAGGAAAAAGGAGATGATACCCCTATTTCATGGTTGCACAGGGATGAACGGTTCTATGAGAAACTGGCAACACCCGATGTAACTGTGGCCGATCTTATTGGGGATGTTGATCCAATAAAAGCTGCCAATCTGAAACTATCGTATGCAGATGACCGGGTAATACATTTTGGGATGATCCCCAGGGCTAATCGCTGTATTTTTGTGATCAACGAACTTCCCGATCTGCAAGCACGTATACAGGTTTCATTATTTAATATTTTACAGGAAGGTGACATTCAGATCCGGGGCTTTAAATTACGCTTACCACTTGATATCCAATTTGTGTTCACTGCAAATCCTGAAGATTATACAAACCGAGGCAGTATTGTAACGCCCCTGAAAGACAGGATAGGGTCACAAATTTTGACCCATTATCCAAAAGAGATAGCAACTGCAAGGAAGATCACTACCCAGGAAGCAAAGTTGGACGAGCGTCAAACCGATACCGTTCATGTCCCTGATTTAGCCAAGGACCTTTTGGAACAGATCAGTTTTGAGGCACGTACCAGCGAATTTGTGGATGCTAAAAGTGGTGTAAGTGCCCGTGCAAGCATAACTGCTTTTGAAAATCTCCTGAGTACTGCAGAACGAAGGGCGCTTTCGCAAGGTATTGATAAGACTAGTGTTCGCCTTTCCGATTTTATGGGTGTTGTTCCTGCTATTACCGGTAAAATAGAATTGGTATATGAAGGGGAACAAGAGGGTGCAGATACAGTGGCTCTGATGTTGATAGATGATGCCATCAAAAGCCTCTTCCCGAACTACTTCCCTGCTATTTTGAAATTGGAACAAAAAGATTCGGACAGTCCTTATGATGATCTTATTCTTTGGTTCTTTGATCGTGAGGGTATTGAATTGCTGGATGACCAAACCGATGCAGAATATCAAGAGGCCCTTGATAGTGTTCCTCCACTGGAAGCATTGATAAAAAAGCACCAACCTAAGGTATCCAAAAGCGATTCTTATTTTTTGAAAGAGTTTTTACTTTGGGGTCTGGTTGTAAATAAGAAATTGAGTAAACACAGGTATACAAAGGGATATAAGCTTAAGGATCTCTACGGCGGATTTATCAGCAAACTATAGAAAAACCCCGCATTGAGCGGGGTTTTTTGTGCTGCCATAGCACACAGGTCTCATGTTTTTTCATGAAATCCGTTATTTGTGAACCCGATCAAAACGATATGGGCCTATACGTTCTCTTCTGTGTTTAAAAGTAGCAAAGGTCAAGATCAGTAAAAAGAATTGAAGGCTTAGAATAAAGAGTCCAACCGGCAAAAATGTAGGCGGTAACACCTGTTCTGAATACTCAAAATAACCCAAAAGGATATACAGGGTTTCTCCTATTTTAAAAAGATACACCAGAGAGATGGCATACATAATGAATTCTAAATTGCGGGTAATGTTCATATAGGCGTGAGGTTCTTTCTCTAGCCGGTACAATGCATTCAAAAACCATATATGAATGATCATAAGCAATGAAAATATGTAATTATCTATTTTCAAAAAATAGAATTTGTTGGTGTAAAGTCCGTAGAAACTAAAGAAAACTAATAAGGGTAAAATACTTAAGGAAAGTATAAAGCACTTTTTCCATGAGATAATTCGCAATAAGTGCTTCATAAATTAGGTGACTTGGGGTTGTTTTGATTTACCGTTTTTAGAACGGGCAGTAAGTGACCTTTATTTCAAACAAATCGGTGAACGGTAAGGAATGTTGAGTATGCCTTAAAAAGTGTGGTGTATTAGCTATGTTGCCCCAGTTAAAGTTTACTGCATGACCTTTTTCTCCGGCTTTCTCATCGGAAAGATTCGAAAATAGGTAAGACTTCGCCATAACCATTCAAAGGGTCCATAATAGAAGTTCCGCATCCACCATGCACTGAATATCATTTGAAGCACAATAAAGGTTAATGATATAAAGAAAATATAGATATTGCGGATCTCACCCAGATAACCCAGTCCCCAGCCATAAAAAATAAACGTTCCGATGATACTTTGAACTATATAGTTGGTCAAGGCCATTCTGCCATAAGGAATAAATTTTTCTAACCAACGCTTCAGTTTACCTCTTTTATATGCCATTAAAAAAAGGCATAAAATGATCATAGTCATGGCCAGGTTATTCAGATCGAAGGCAGTTAGGCCATTCATGGCATACCAATTATCAAAGGTTACATTTGGGGCCAGTTGGGCGAAGAAAAAGAAACCAACAATTATCGATAAAAGGAACAGACCTAAAGAACCGTAGAGCACATGCTTTATTTTAGTTCCATAAGAGAGGAAATTCCTGAAAAATTGGATTCGACCCACAAACAATCCCAGCAAGAAAAATCCAAATGTTAAGTACCCTCTGGAAAATATCCCTAATTGAAAATCCATCTTCATGATATGGCCATCCCAGGCATTAGTTTTAAATACATCTAATAGCGACCCGTTCGTCAAAATGTTGTAGTACTCAATTATTAAAGGGCTGTCTGGCATAAGTTCACCAGTTACAAAGAGGTTATCCCCATGAAAAAATATAAAAATCAGACTTCGTCCCAGTCCAAGAAATAACAAAGCACAAATACCAAGTACCCAGGTATTATTGAGTTTGTAAAAAGGGATCAAAAGAATTCCTAAAAGAGCATACACGGTAAGAATATCGCCTCTGTAAAAAAGACTGTGAAAATATCCTATAACTAATAAAAGTAATAATCGCCATAAAAACCGACCTCCAAAATTCAACCCTTTTTGCCGTGCTTTGTCCATTTGAATAAAAAAGCTTAAGCCAAACAAGAAGGAAAATAAAGCAAAAAATTTACCTCTTAATATAAGTAAGATAAAACCATCTACCACGTAATCCAAAACACCCTGGTGAGAAGCTTCCATGGCCCCTTCCGGAACAGGCGCAGCCAGATAATTCTCAACCATATGTACAATTACAATGCCTGCCAGGGCAAAACCTCGCAAAGCATCCACAATTTCGATCCTTTTCAAAGCAGGATTATTGTTCATTGATTATTCCCAAAAAGTACATTATAAAACTTACAGAGCATTTATTTATTCTAAGCAGATCAGAAGAAGGATTCTTCTTCTTATGTCTGTGAAGTATTCTATTATTGCAATGAGTTTTTAGACGATCCAAAGTTTACGTTCGGATAAGCGGGCGAAAAATACCAGAAAAATAGCGATAACAATAACCATTACGGGAATTATAACAGCTTGTAATTGACCGTAGACTTCAGTGGCATTGGTCATAAAAAATCCGTATCCGGTTTGTAATATTACCCCGATCAGTGACATGGCAAGGACAGATTTAGCCCACTTTTTTCGCAGTATTAGCCCAATACAACCAGCGGCACCAAACCATACAGCGATGGCAAAGGCGGCAGTTACCCAGGCCGGGGTACTTTCCATTAAGCTAACTTGTTCTGGGGTCATCTC
>JABDQS010000210.1 GCA_013042125.1 Eudoraea sp. | reverse complement strand
CGGTACTTACTTATATGCGCAAGGGGAATGAATCGGAGAACGATCTGGTCATTGCCTGTAATTTTACACCTGTTCCCAGGGAAAATTATCGGATGGGCGTACCGAGGTCCGGGCAGTACAAAGAGATCTTTAATACAGATGCTAAAAAGTATGGTGGAAGTGGTTCCAAGAACACCATAAGAAAAACTGCGAAAAAACCATGGCATGGTCAAAAACAATCAATAGAAATTACAATTCCACCACTGGGAATGGTCATTTTTAAATAGGCAAGGCTCACTATAACGATTTAGTTTATAAATGATAACAAATACTTTTCGCTGTTAACGTCTAAAGTCTTTCTTTTGTGTTTTTGCAAAAAGATCAACTATGATTACCAATACTGAGTTAGAATATAAGGGGAATTTGTACCCTGACAACATAGTAGAATTCAAACAAGATTCAGATAAATTTTATTTCACCACAAATAATGGCGTTGTTCTTGAAATTACTGTGATCCGTAATAGTACTATTCGATTTCGTTACGCTACGGACCATGTTTTTCAACCCGATTTTTCATATGCTATTAGTCCGACCGCACCAAGGGGATATAATCATCTTGAAGCAACTGAAACTAAAACGGAATACCTGATCACCACATCCAAGATCAAGGTCCTTGTAGACAAGCAATCACTTCGGATTCAAATATCCGATCTTGAAGGAAACATCATCAATGAAGATGAATTGGGTTTTCATTACGAAGAGAACTATGCCTTTGGGGGTAACTCTGTGAAAATGAGTAAAATAACTCAACCAGGTGAGAGTTTTTATGGGATGGGAGACAAGGCCACCCACTCTAATTTAAAAGGAAAACGAGTTGAAAATTGGGTAACGGACCAATACGCCTATGGGAAAGATCAGGACCCTCTGTATAAAGCGGTTCCTTATTACATTGGGCTGCATAATGACAAAGCCTATGGCTTGTTTTTCGATAATACCTTTAAAACTCATTTCGATTTTGCGCATGAGCGTCGTAATGTGACAAGTTTTTGGGCCGAAGGGGGGGAAATGAATTATTATTTTTTCTACGGACCCAATATGTCTAGGGTTGTAAGATCATACACAGATCTGACAGGTACTCCCGAACTACCTCCTTTATGGGCGCTTGGATACCATCAATCTAAATGGAGCTATTTCCCTGAAAGCAGAGTAAAGCAGATCGCTAACAAATTCAGAAAACTAAAGATTCCTTGTGATGCCATCTATCTGGATATAGATTATATGGACGGCTTTCGTTGCTTTACCTGGGATAAGACAAAATTTCCGGATCCCAAGGCCATGATCAAGGATCTTAATGAAGATGGCTTTAAGACGGTAGTAATGATAGATCCCGGGATTAAAGTAGACCGCAATTATTGGGTCTATCAGGAGGCAATAAAGAACGATTACTTCTGTAAAAGAGGCGATGGGCCATTGATGAATGGTAAGGTGTGGCCCGGCCAGTGTAACTTCCCTGATTTTACTAATCCTAAAGTTAGAGAGTGGTGGGCCGGACTTTATAAAGAATTAATGTCGGAAACAGGAGCACATGCTGTCTGGAATGATATGAACGAGCCTGCCATGATGGAAGTGCCATCAAAAACAGCGCCTTTGGATACGCGTCATGATTACGATGGCCATCCTTGCAGTCACAGAAAGGCGCATAACATATATGGGATGCAAATGGTACGGGCTACCTATGAGGGCGTGAAGAAATATGTGTATCCCAAAAGGCCTTTTGTGATCACAAGAGCTTCTTACTCGGGTGCTCAGAGATTTTCATCTACCTGGACCGGAGATAATGTGGCAACCTGGGAACATTTATGGATCGCCAATGTTCAGGTACAACGGATGTGCCTAAGCGGAATGTCTTTTGTAGGTACAGATATTGGTGGTTTTGCAGAACAACCTAATGGTGAGTTATTTGCAAGATGGATACAGTTAGGCATTTTCCATCCTTTTTGCAGGGTACATAGTAGTGGGGATCATGGAGATCAGGAACCCTGGTCTTTTGATGCTGAGGTTACCAAAATTGTACGAAAGTTTATAGAGCTCAGATATCAGTTGTTACCCTACCTCTACACTGCTTTTTATAAGTATTATAAGGAAAGTGTCCCAATGATACAGCCCTTGGTATACTTTGACCAGGAAGATCATCAGACCCATTTCCGTACAGATGAATTTATATTCGGGGAACAGATCCTCGTTTGTCCAATTCAGGAGCCTAATGCCAAGGGAAGAAGAATGTATATTCCAAGAGGAATCTGGTATGACTATTGGACAAACGAAACAATTGAAGGAGGTACTGAAAAATGGGTGGATGCCGACATTGACAAGATCCCGATCTTTATTAAAGAAGGGGCGATCATTCCTAAATATCCCGTACAACAATACGTAGGGGAATTGACCATTAAAGAGCTGCAATTAGACGTGTATTATAAATTGGGCACTGAGAATTCTAATGTTTATGAAGACGCTCAGGACGGATATGATTATACAAAAGGGGAATACAGCCTTCGTAATTTTAAACTGACAGGAAAGGAGAATGAACTGATCATTCAGCAGTTTAAGGACGGTAATTTTATCACCACTTATGAAGTCTGTAAATTGAGGCTTATGGGGCTGCCTTTTAAAATAAAAGCGATCCGATTAGACAATGAGACCATAGCCCTGAAGGATGTAAAAATGAATGGAGACAACACAATTCATGTCACCAAAGATTTTACGACGCTTCATATTTTAGGAAAGTGATTTTTTGTAATTTAAGCTAAAAGTATATGTCAAAGACCAAGAAAATAGTACTTGTACTGGTTGTACTCCTGGGAATAATGGGGTGCAAGACCAATCCATTTACCGGGAAAAGCACCTTTAATTTCTATCCTAATAATACCATCTTTCCAACAGCTTTTGCCCAGTATGATGAGTTTCTCAAGGAAAACAAGGTAGTTGAGGGTTCAAATGAAGCAAAAATGATCACCTCCGTAGGGCAACGGATCGCAACAGCTGCAGAACGATGGTTAACCGCAAATGGTTATCCCGGATACCTGAAAGACTATCAATGGGAATATAATTTGGTGCAGGACGAAACCGTAAATGCCTGGTGCATGCCCGGAGGGAAGATTGTGTTCTATACCGGGATACTGCCTATTTGCCAGGATGAGACCGGGATAGCAGTGGTCATGGGTCATGAAGTAGCCCATGCTCTGGCAGATCACGGGGCGCAAAGAATGAGTGCGGGAATGGCTCAACAACTAGGGGCCGTTGTGGGTAATGTGGCAATAAAAGATCCTGAAAAAAGAAATATTTTTAATCAGGCCTATGGCATCGGATCTACAGTAGGGGTTATGCTGCCTTTTAGTCGTAGTCATGAAACCGAGGCAGATAGAATAGGACTTCAGATCATGGCCATAGCTGGATATGATCCGGATGAAGCTGCCGAATTATGGAAGCGTATGAAGGCCAACTCAGGAGGTCAGGCACCGCCGGAATTCTTGAGCACACATCCATCCAATGATACACGTATTGCCAATCTTACAAGTTGGGCTCCATTGGCTAAAGATGAGGCTAAAAAATTTGGGGTAACATCTTTCCAGTAAGGATTTATTAGATCGCAATTGATCTTTTTTTAATTGTATCTTAGGAACAGTTCCGAAGGGACCCTTGTAAACAATATTTATGGCCGGGACCATCCTTTTAAAAGGAAGTAAAAAGCTGCTGAATGCCTGGGCATTCTACGATTGGGCCAATTCTGTCTATAGTCTGGTCATCGCATCTGCAATTTTCCCTATTTATTACGGAGCCCTGTTCCGAATAGCCGGTATTGAAAAGATAGCGATCTTTGGTGGCGAGATCGCCAGAGCTCCATTAATCAGCTATACAACATCCATCGCCTTTGTTTTTATTGGCCTTATCACACCTTTAGTTTCCGGGATCGCAGATTATATGGGAAACAAAAAGATGTTTATGCAATTCTTCTGTTATCTCGGAGGAATATCATGCATTGGCCTCTATTGGTTTTCCCTGGAAAATATTGAGCTGGGATTGGTCTGTTATTTTTTTGGATTAGTGGGCTTTTGGGTAAGTTTTGCCATCAATAATTCCTACCTGCCAGATATTGCCTTTCCGGAACAGCAAGATAGAATAAGTGCCAAGGGTTTTTCTATGGGGTATATTGGCAGTGTTATTCTTTTACTGATAAACCTGGCAATGGTGATGAATCCTGCTTCATTTGGAATTACAGGGGAGGGAGCAGAGCTGATCGCTATGCGATATTCGTTTGCCTCAGTAGGTATCTGGTGGATCTTATTTAGTCAATATACCTTTTACTACCTCCCTAAAGGCGTAAAACGGGAAGGAGAACGGCATCATGTAGTACTGAATGGGTTTAAAGAATTGAAAGCGGTATGGCATCAGCTTGGGCATGAAGCAACCTTAAAAAGATATCTGGGGGCCTTTTTTGTATATAGTATGGCGGTGCAGACCATAATGCTTATTGCCGCCTATTTTGGAGAAGAGGAAATAAACTGGGGTTCGGATGGAGAACGAACAACAGGTCTGATTGTAAGCATTCTGGTCATTCAATTGGTGGCTATAATGGGTGCCACACTTACTGCCCGTGCTTCCAGCGCTTTTGGCAATATAAGAACACTGGTGGTGGTCAATATCCTATGGGTAACCATTTGTATCTACGCCTATTTTGTGACTACTCCAACCGAATTCTATATAGCCGCAGGTTGTGTAGGTGTCGTTATGGGAGGGATACAGGCATTGTCTCGTTCCACCTATTCCAAATTTCTTCCGGAGACCAAGGATACTGCCTCCTTCTTTAGTTTTTATGATGTTGCTGAGAAGATCGGCATTGTAATTGGCACTTTTTTGTACGGTATGGTGGCCCAATTCACAGGGAGTATGCGCAATGCTACTATATTCCTGGGACTGTTCTTTATCCTTGGGGCCATTCTCTTAGTTCGCATAAACAAAAAGACCTCTGAATAGAGGCCTTGTTTACAGATCACTTATAAATTTATTTAGCCTTTAGAGATATCCCCGGACCCTGAGGCTTTACTGTCTATTTTAGCAGGATTACCCCGATATGAAATATCTCCGGAACCGGAAACCCGGGCCTTTAAAGATTCATTGGCGGTAACTTCAATATCAGCAGATCCGGACACGATGGCGCTGACATTATCAGCACTGAGCCCGTAGGCATGTACATCTCCCGAACCAGATATTTGCACTTCAAGATTATCGGCGCTCCCGTTCAGCTCCATATCTCCGGAACCGGAGACGGTCACTTGCAGATCCTGAACATCCAGATCTATGCTCATATCTCCGGAACCAGACATAGAGGTTTTAAAATCACCCCCTTTTAATACCACATTACCTACCAGATCTCCTGAGCCAGACATAGAAAGAGCATTTATTTCTTCGACCGGAATAGTGACAGAAATTCCTCCAGATCTCCATGAAGAGGGTTGCAGATTTACTCCCTTCTCTGGTTTAACTACTAGTTTGCCGTTCTTTACTTCCGTAATAATGTATTCCAAAAGGTTCTCTTCCCCTTTCAAAGAAATTGTCCCTTCGCTACCTTCAACAAGTTGAACGTCGAACCAGCCCGATACTGCAACGGCATCATAGTCTCCTGTAGTTCTTTCCAGAGTAACTACCTTGCCATTCCCTTTTATCTTTTTCCCCCACTGTGCGTAGCTTATTGAAACCATGCATAGTAGCAGTGTGAATGTGAATAATTTTTTCATTGTATTATTTTAATGGTTATTTTCTTGTGAATGAAATACTTCCGTAATCGCTGGAGATAGAAACCTGATTCCCGCTGTTTTGCTTTCCGTAATATCCTTTGTAGTAACGATCGCTCGATTTCTCTTTACTGATTGAAATTTCAAAATCATCTTTCCCACTTACACCTGCGTATTCTGTAGTGATCTCAAAATCAAAATAGTAATTGGAGCTGTAACCGATCTTAATGCCCGTGTAATCTGTGCGTAAGTTAAGATTCCCGGCATCCTCGGCCATCCTATCTATCTTAACGGCACCATAATCTGCACTGATATCCACGTTACCGTGTATAGTGCCCAGGTCCACATTAATGTAGTCGCCATTTCCTTGCACATTATCTGCTTCACCTACCTCCAGGCTTCCGTAATCACTATTGTATTGAATATTTTTCATTTCTTCGATGGTCGCATTCGTATAATCTGCATTGATCTCAAGATCCCCGGCCTTTTCTATGGTGAATCCGGAATAATCTGCCCTGATCATCCCACTATTTATATAGCCAATATAGGATTTTGAGGTATAGTCGAATCGCAGGTCATTGTTCCGCCCACGTAATTCGCCTATCTGAAGTCGGCCATAATCACAACTAATTTTGGCAAATCCATCTATGCGGTCTATCGTAATATTTCCATAGTCATTGTTCAGGTGAACACTGTTCTTAACCGGAAGTTTTATGGCATAGTTTATTTGCATATTCACATTGTTCTTACTCCAATTCCAGTTCCATCCCCGTTCTTTTTCAAAGATCGTCTTTGCAGAGACCATTGCACTGCTGGCTTCAAAGTCAACGGTGATCTCATCTA
>JABDQS010000205.1 GCA_013042125.1 Eudoraea sp. | reverse complement strand
GATTTAGCTCGTTCGCCCTTTTAAAGGCGTAATCTGCCATTTTCCAGTCCCAACCAAAATAGGTGTGATAATGTGATAGGGCTGCCCACCCTTCTGCATTAGTGGAATCGAGTTGTATGGCCCGTTTTGCTGCGGCTTCAGCCTTAGGCAACACATCAGGAGGTGGCAAGAGTCCATGTCCCAACATAACGTATCCTTCCGCCAATCCGGAATAGGCGTAGGGATCTGCCGGATTCCGGTCTACGGCCTCTTGTAAATACACTAAACCCCTGCTCCAATCCTCAAAGGTGGATTTACTGAGATAGAATTTTCCTTTCAGGTATAACTCATAGGTCTCAGGATTTACAGGCCTGATTCCTGAATTTAGTCTGATATCTTTTGCCTGCAGATCTATTCCCAGCTGGGAAGAAAGGTCTGAAGTGATTTCGGCGAGCAGGTACCTCACTCTACTTATGTCCCCGGTGTATTTTTTTTGCCATATGGGCGATTCTTTCAAGCCTGAGGTCAATCTTACAGAAAGACTGATGTTATTCTGCTCACGTTCAATTGAGCCATTAATAAAGTAATCAATGGTTTCTAATTCCCTGATGATTAATAAGTTAGAAGGATTAAAGCCTGCAGCCAATACACTAGAGGAAGCCAATTCAATAACTCGAAGGGCTTCTACTTTGGACAATTCATCGATCAGGGCTTCTGTGAGTCCGTTATTAATATAAGCATCTTCAGTTTGTTCTGAGTTCATTGTAAATGGAAGTACAGCTAATTTGGTAACTAAGGTAGATCCTCCCTGACGGTTCCAGGAAGAGCCAGCCCAGAAACTTATGCTGATCAGCAGCAGTATAGCCGCTATCCCAGCCGATACAATCACTTTGTTGAGTCGGCGATTATTTAATTCTGCCGTCTCCAGATCCATAGGATTCTCATCGGTTTTCTGAATACCTGTGGGTGTCAGATCGTAGATCCATGAAAAGGCGATCCAGAAGATCAAGCCTATTCCCAAAAGGTAGATTAGGATCTTTATAAAGGAGTCCGGCGCGTTAAAAGCGGGAAATACCACGGAGGCAATTTGTACAATTACCCAGGCAACAGCAAGATAGGCTAGGGTTGCTTTGAACACATTTCTGCGTTGCAACTCAGTTATGAATTTACCCAATTTCATTGCTGTGGTGTTGGTTGTAGATTTAGACCGGATAAACAATGCCGGCAAAACAGTTAGAAGGTAGTAAATTATTGGGCATTAAAAAAATAAACTACTCATAGCTAGTAAGTTAAACTACTTTCAGCTTCCTGATTTCAATTCAGCCTATGCTCATAGGATAAATAACACGAGAAAGCCCAGGTAAGTACCGAGAGCGTTCCCCAACGTTCCAACAAGGATAGCCGGAAGTATGAGCTCATTTCTTTCAAAGGTCTCGGCAAGAGCAATGGCAGTGGTCCCTCCGCCGATGTTTGCCTGACTCACAATGGCGATCATATCCCAATCCCGGTAAATAAGTCCGCCTAACACAATTAAAAGTACACCGTGTACCAGCACGGCCAAAGAGGCAAATAGGAGCAGACTGATCCCGATTTCCTGTAATTCCATAACTGAGCTGATCTCGCAGTATGCCCCAATTACAGCAAGAAATAAAAAGACGAGATAAAGTCCCAGTGTATGCGCGCCGTGTAATCTATTGACAAAGGGTAGCTGGGCCAGTAGGATCCCAACCGTGGTGATGGTGAGAATAGAAGGAACCTTAGGGAATACAATGGAAATACCTTCAGAAAAATAGTAAGCGGCTATCCCAAGGAAGACGAGCCACATCAGGGAATGCATTGAAATTTTATTCTTTTCAACAGTCTCGAGTGTTGATTTTGTCACGGCTACCCTTTTGTCCTTCCATATGCCTCTTAAGGCCACGGGTATGGAAAGGGTAACAATGATCCAAAGGGTGGTAATCACATTGTCAACGGCAATAGTTCCGGCATAGAGAATGCCTTTTTCCTGGAAATTGTATTCCAGAGCGATGGCATTGAAATTTATACTCCCTCCGGTATATGTACCTGTGAGCATCCCGGCAATGGTAATACCATCGTCACCCAGGATACTTTGGGGTTGAAGCAGGAACCAGGCGATCAGGATACCAATAGTGGTTGTTAGGGAGCCTAGCAGAAAAAGGACAATCATTGGTGCCCCGGCTTTTTTAATTGAAGTTAGGTTAACTCCCAAAAGAAGATAAAAAATGGAAATAGGGGCCAGGTAGGTAAAGATCGCATCGTAGAGGGGTATAGAATTGGAGGCACTTGGGATAAGACCCAGATTCGCCAAAACTGCGGTAAATACTATTACGATCAGCGCTGTACCTAATTTCTTCCCAAACCTGGTTTTGGCTGCATAGGTGGCTGCGATCACCAGCAAACACAAAACACCCAATACATTAACGGGATCACGGAGCAGACTCATGCCCTAAAGATATCAAAATATACCCGTCTGAAATGTAATATACAGGAAGAGGTGAAATCCTCAGAAGAGTTTATAAGCAGGAGGTGTAATACCCTGTAATCGCAGATATATAGCACATTGCCCTCTGTGATGTCCTACGTGCTCATTTGCCTTTTGGATCCATCCGAGGCGAGTTACATTATATGGCCCCCTAACCACAACTTCATCCAACTTTGTCGGATCCATGTTCTGGATTCCGTTAATGGCAAAATCAAAACTTTCCCCTACGATCCTCATCACTTCTGATTTGGTATGGAAAGCTTCTTGTTGTTCGATGTTGATATCGCCGTAGATAGGAGCTTCTCCAGTACCATTTGCAGCGAGACCAATAGTTCCTTGTGCTCCATGTAGCATCTGGGCGGCAAAAGAACGCACGCTTTCTGTGGGTTTAAAATCAAATTTATCCTCAGGCATGGCCTCTATGTATTCTAATGACATCGCCTTACTCCGTTCAAAGTCGGCCACCAGACTTTCCAGGGTTTTATTTTGCGCTGAAATCGAAATGGTAGTTAAACATAAGATCAATAGGATAAAATTTTTCATGACGGTATTATTTTAAAGTTTTTTATAAGGTAAGGAATAACAGCCAAGTACCTAACAAACAAATTGTTAAGTTTTTAGAGAATTCAAATTATTTAAATCATCTTCTACGATAAAAATGTTCTAATTCCCAGTTTTGCCGTCTCCGTCAATATCTTTCTGGAGATGGCTTTCGAGGGCGAGAAGGGTCTTTTTAAGTATCGTTCGGGTTTTATCCAGCTCCAGCTCCAGATGAGCTACCCGATCTTCCATACTCTCTGCTTTTTGCTTTTGCGCATCCAGTTCGTCCTGTTGCATTAAATCCCAAAATATTCCCATAATTTCTGTAGTTGTTAGTCTTTTTTATTCGATCCGTTTTTATTTTTTTTCAGACTGATATAACGGGAGACGAGTCGGACACCCAACCTCGCAAAAAGGATGATGGCAATGACCATCACAATATCGAATCCGTTCATTAGAATATAATCAGTGCGTTTAATTCATTTTCCTTAAAGACCACTGTAGTAATCAAAGACCTCCGGCTTAAAAGCATCTA
>JABDQS010000202.1 GCA_013042125.1 Eudoraea sp. | reverse complement strand
GACTTACACCGGTATTGGAGAATCCTCCATCGTGAAACAGGTTTTGCATGGTCACTTTTTTAGTTAGGTCGGAAAAGAGTGAAATAGTGTAATTAGCACAATCCAGTGCCGTGGCGTTTCCTAAAGGCGACATTTGTTCCGCATAGGAAATAAAGCCGTCAAAACCTTTTACACCCTGACCTGCCGTGGTAGGTGTTGGTGATTGGGAGATGGTATTGACCCGTACGTTTTTCTCTTTCCCAAAGAAATACCCGAAGCTGCGTGCCACCGATTCCAGATAGGCTTTGTTATCTGCCATATCATTATAATCCGGGAAGGTTCTCTGAGCAGCCATATAAGTAAGCGCAACAATACTGCCCCATTCGTTCATAGCATCTGCCTTGTACAAACTTTGCATTACTTTATGGAAAGATAGGGCAGAAACATCCCATCCTTTTGTTGTAAAATCGTATTTCTCGTCAGTATATAAGCGCCCTTTTCTAACATTGACAGACATGCCTATGGAATGCAATACAAAATCTAATTTGCCTCCCAATATTTCCATCGACTTGCTAACTAAATTGGCAAGATCTTCTTCACTGGTAGCGTCGGCAGGAATGATCTCGGAATTTGTCTTTTTGGCCAATTCATTGATCTGACCCATCCTCATTGCTATCGGTGCATTTGTCAGAACAAAGGTACCCCCTTCTTCATGTACCCTTTCTGCGGTTTTCCAGGCTATTGAATTCTCATCTAAAGCCCCAAAAATGATTCCTTTTTTTCCTTTGAGTAAGTTGTATCCCATTGTTTAATTCTTAGGTTTATGTTGTCCTTAAATATATCTAATTTATTCTTAATTAAGTAATTGCTTGGCATGTGCCATGGCCGAATCTGACAAGGCCTTTCCCCCAAGCATTTCTGCCAACTCTATCACACGCTCCTGGTCAGAAAGTTTTTTCATACGCGTTCTGGTCACTTCACCATCGTCCTCTTTAAATACCTTGTAATGATGATCTCCTTTTGAGGCTACCTGAGGCAGATGGGTAATTGAAAAAACCTGCATATTGGCACTCATTTGTTGCATAATGTCCCCCATATTGTTCGAGATCTCACCCGAAACTCCTGTATCTATCTCATCGAACATCATTGTGGGCAATTGTTCATAGGATGCCAGTATTGATTTTATGATCAACATGATCCTGGAAAGCTCCCCTCCGGAGGCTACTTTCTTTAAAGACCCAAAACCAGATCCCCTGTTAGCCGAAAATTCAAAAATTAGTTGATCCCTCCCCGAACTTAAAAACGACTCCGTTTTTTCAAATTGTATGCTAAATGTAGCATTTGGCATTCCCAGGGATCGCAAAGAAGATTCCAGTTTACTTTTTAATTGAGGCACCACAGCTATTCTTCGCTTGTTTAATTCGCTCGCCAGCGTTGTCAATTCCTTTTTGGTAGTTCTAATGAGGGCTTCCTGTGCTTCTATATCCTGTTCTAGGTTTTCGGACTTACTCAATTTAACCTCCAGTTGGTCCTTAATGAGTTGAAGTTCTTCCACAGTTGCCGCACTGTGCTTTTTTTGAAGGTTGTAAAGCAATTGTAGTTTTTCGTTAACTTCTTCCAACAGACCCGGATTGGGAGTTACCTGTTCCTGCAAAGATTCAATTTCCGTCGTAATGTCGTCCAATTCAACAAAAACTGATTGAATTCGTTCAAAAAGAGAAGCGTATGCAGAACCATATGCTGACAACCTGGAAATACTTTGCTTGCATTGTGCAAGTAAGGCTTGTATTCCTATTTCCTCATTGGTCAATAGTTGATGTCCATTAGATAACTGTTCCAATATACTTTCTACATTGGTGAGTTGTTCATAGGATGATTCCAACTCCTCAAGGATCCCTTCCTGCAACGGAGCATTTTTTAACTCATTAAACAGGAAACTGTTATAATCTTGTTCTTTTTCTGCATCGGAAAGTGTTTCCTTTAAGTGATTCAACTCTTTTTGTGCTGCCTCAAAGACCTTCAAATGTTCTTTATATCTCGTGAGAAGTGGTGTATTCTTTGCCAGAGCATCGATCACCTTTAGCTGAAATTCATTCTCAGTGAGCTCAAGGGTTTGATGCTGTGAATGTATATCAATTAGGCGTTGTCCCAGTTGGGACATTATATCTAGGGTTACCGGCGAATCGTTTACAAAAGCCCGGGATTTGCCATTGGGATGGATCTCTCGCCGAAGGATGGTGCGCAGTTCATAATTGAGGTCATAGGTATCAAATAAACTTTTTAAGCCGTAATGCTCAATATCAAATTCTGCTTCTATGATACATTTGAGTTCTTTGTTACGCAGCGAAGTAAGATCAGCACGCTTTCCCAAAACAAGCGATAAACCTCCTAGAAAAATAGATTTACCCGCCCCCGTTTCCCCGGTAATGGTACTAAAGCCTTTATCGAAAGAGACCGATAGGTCCTCAATCAGGGCGTAGTTTTTTATGGTGAGGTGTGTCAGCAAATCTTTAGCATTAATAGAAGCGTAAAGATAACCGTTTATGTCCTGTAAAAAAATGAGGGAACTTAATATTTTATCTCGTTCCAGGTAGAGGAATAGAAGGGCGCAACCTTGTTCAGAGTGCTTTTAAGGGCCACAATATCTACTTTTGGGCCATCTGAAAAGATATTGAGGATTTCTTCAGATTTTGCATCGAAAAAAGTCTGTATCAAAAAAGCGTTAGGCCTGCGTTGTATGAGGGTCTCAAACAAGCGCATAGACCCTGAGATCACTTGCTTGCCGGTACTGTTGTTATCTCCGAGTATATCTAATCCCTTGCGGTGGTAATTATACATAGCGATCCTGTACTCCCTGAAAGTATTGGATAATAAGTTATCTACAAGTACAAACCGTGTTCTGTTATCTGTAGCTGATTGGCTCCAGCCAGAAAAATTACTGCCTTGTGCCTGGGTTACTATTTTCTGAGCCTCCTTGTAAAAATCTGTTCCACCTTCCAGGGCATACGTGTCTGCATCAAGACCTAAGACTATATATACATAATAGGCCAATACACCCACCAGGTTAGAGTTAAAAACATTTTGATTATAGATTAGTGGTTGAAATTCTATATACTCAAAATTGAATTGGTTATCCTTGTAATTAAATATCGGACTTTCATAGGAGGTGTTGTAGACGGGACGTGAAGATTGTATCTGAATATTGGCCTCGAACCGGTTAGATTCAAATTTGTTGACTGTAATGAACATCCTGGCATTAACGCGTTCATTTTCCCTGTAGACCCTGTTCGTCCATTTATTCTTATTTATAAAATCGTTCAGGGAACGCTCCAGGGTCCTGAAG
>JABDQS010000201.1 GCA_013042125.1 Eudoraea sp. | reverse complement strand
CACCTATGGAACGGCCGTAGGGGTTATTAACCCAAAAGCTACCTATAAGGTTGTCATTGAAGGGCATTCTGATGAAATATCCTGGTATGTTAATTATATCACAGATGATGGACTCATTTATGTAATTCGAAACGGAGGAAGTGATCATCAGATCGCTCCGTCTAAATGGGTCAATATTCATACCAAAAAAGGGATCGTCAAAGGGATCTTTGGATGGCCCGCTATTCATACAAGAGATAAATCCAAGGAAAAGCCACCACAATTAGACAATATTTTTATTGATGTAGGGGCAAAAAAAAAGGAAGAAGTTCTGAAAATGGGCGTTCATGTAGGATGTGTAATTACCTATCCGGACGAATTTCATATCCTAAATAAGGACAAATATGTTTGCCGGGCAATTGATAACAGGGCAGGCGGATTTATGATCGCGGAAGTTGCCCGATTGCTGCATGAAAACAAGAAAAAACTACCTTTTGGATTGTATATCACCAACTCGGTGCAGGAGGAGATAGGATTAAGAGGTGCAGAAATGATCACGCAGACCATTCGCCCCAATGCAGCCATTATAACGGATGTTTGCCATGATACAACCACCCCCATGATAGACAAAAAGACGCAGGGACATACCGAATTAGGTGAAGGACCGGTAATTTCCTATGCCCCTGCGGTACAAAATAAATTACGAGAGCGAATCATTGAAACGGCCGAAAACTGTAAAATACCTTTTCAGCGCATGGCTTCTTCCCGCTCCACTGGCACAGATACAGATGCCTTTGCCTACAGTAATGGCGGAGTTGCTTCGGCGCTTATATCTTTACCTTTAAGATATATGCATACCACCGTGGAAACTGTACACAAACATGATATGGAAAATGTGATCAGGCTTATCTATGAAACACTATTGACCATTAAAGCCGGAGAGACCTTTAGCTACTTCGATTAAGAACTAAACCGTTTTACCTGAGGTCTTTGGTTTAGAATTTATAATGCCGTAAACTTTTAAAATAGTTCCAATGGAAGAGTGGGTTGATCTCATGGATGCTGAAGGGAATTATACCGGGCAAAAGATCTTAAAGTCTGAAGCTCATCAAAAAGGATTGTTCCATCCCACCGTGCACATATGGTTTTATACAACAGATGGTAAGGTATTGCTGCAACAACGGACTCAGATCAAAAAGACCTTTCCAATGTACTGGGATGTATCTGTCGCAGGCCATGTAGGAGCAGGAGAAAGCATTGTATCAGGAGCCATAAGAGAAATTAAGGAAGAGATAGGCCTTATCGTTGAAGAGGAGGCTCTTTATCCCATCGGTGTTTTCAAGTCGATTCAACAACATCCTAATGGGCTGTTAGATTGTGAATTCCATCATACCTTCATAAGTTGTTTAAAACAACCCATGGAAAATTTACAAAAGCAGGAAGAAGAAGTAGAGGCACTTCAATTGATGCCAATAAGCTTTTGGGAAAAAGATCTATTTAGCGAGACTCCTTCGATAAACTACGTACAGCATAAAAAAACGTATTTTGAAGAAGTGATCTTAGCCCTTAAGAAACAATTATAGAACTTCAATAAATTGTTCCATTTCTTTCCAGGAGTACGACTTCTGTGATCCTTCTGCCATATCTTTCACTACAAAGGTCTGCTTCTCAAGTTCGTCTTTTCCCAGTAGAACAACGTAGGGTATATTCCGATTGTTGGCATATTTGAACTGTTTCTGCATCTTGGCTTCCGCCGGATATAGATCGGTTCTTATTCCAGATTTTCTGAGGATCCTGATCAATGGTAAGGCAGCCATCGCTTCCTTTTTACCAAAATTCACAAACAACACCTGAACAGATTGGTCAATGGTCTCGGGAAAAAGCCCCAATTCTTCAAGTACCAAATAAATACGGTCCAGACCAAAAGAGATACCTACCCCACTCAGATCTTTCATGCCAAAGATACCGGTAAGGTCATCATAGCGACCACCGCCACCAATAGACCCCATAGAGACTCCTGCAGGTGCCGCCACTTCCATAATCACCCCTGTGTAATAATTCAGGCCCCTGGCGAGGGAAACATCAATCATAATTTCTGCGCTCGATAAACCAAGCCTTTCAATGTTCCTTGTTATAAATTGAAGTTCTTCAATCCCTTGTTTTCCTATTTCGGAATTTTTCAAAAAGCTTGATAAAACTTCAAATGGATCCTTTTTTTGATCAGACATGCTAAATAGTGGCATTGCCATATCAACAGCATTTGAACTAATTCCATTCGCCAATAATTCCCTGATCACCCCATCTT
>JABDQS010000196.1 GCA_013042125.1 Eudoraea sp. | reverse complement strand
GGTTTTGAGCGTTTGTGCATGGTATTACAAGGTGTTCAATCTAATTATGACACCGATATCTTTACGCCTATTATCAAGGAGATAGAGGTCATAACAAATCAAACCTATGGTAAGGACCCGGCAAATGATATAGCCATGAGAGTAGTAGCGGATCATATCCGCGCTGTGGCTTTTTCTATTTCAGACGGACAATTACCCAGTAATAATGGTGCCGGATATGTCATTAGGCGTATCCTCAGACGGGCAGTACGGTATGGGTTCACTTTTCTAGGAACTCAGGAGCCTTTTCTTTATAAATTGGTAAAGGTGCTGGTGAATATTATGGGCCCGGCATTTCCGGAGTTAAAAAAACAGCAAAACCTCATAGAGAACGTAATACGTGAGGAGGAACATTCCTTCCTGAAAACATTGGATCAAGGCTTGGTTTTGCTCGATGATATGATCGCTAAGACCAAAGGGAAGGAGATTGATGGAAAAAAGGCCTTTGAATTGTATGATACCTTTGGCTTCCCTATTGATCTTACGAGCCTAATTCTGAGCGAAAGGGGGTATACCCTGGATGAAAAGGAATTTGAAAAGGCGATGGAGCAGCAAAAGACCAGATCAAGATCGGCTTCGGAAGTGGCCAAAGATGATTGGGTAGTGCTTCAGCAAAGTGGACAACAGGAATTTATTGGCTATGACCAGTTAGAGGCCAGAGTAGATCTGGTAAAATACAGGAAGGTTTCTACAAAGAAAGAAGGTACTCAGTTTCAGCTGGTTTTTAATAAAACTCCTTTTTACCCTGAAGGAGGTGGACAGGTGGGCGATAAGGGCTATCTGGAGGTGCCAAATGGCGATGTGGTTTACATTCTGGACACAAAAAAGGAGAATAACGAAATAGTTCATTACTCAAAAAACCTCCCCAAACACTTAAATGAAACTCTCACGGCAGTGGTAGATGCCGGGCTACGAGGCAGGACCGCAAGTAACCACAGCGCAACCCATTTATTACATCAGGCGTTAAGACAGATACTGGGGTCGCACGTAGAGCAAAAAGGCTCCGCGGTGCATTCAGATCATTTTCGGTTCGATTTTTCGCATTTTGCCAAACTTACGGAGGAAGAGATAGGCAAGGTGGAACAATTTGTGAATGCGCGTATCGGGGAGCAGATACCTTTAGAGGAAAAGCGAAATACTCCGGTAAAAAAGGCCCTGGAAGAAGGAGCCCTGGCACTTTTTGGTGAGAAATACGGTGATAAGGTGCGCAGCATTCGCTTTGGAGAATCTATAGAGCTTTGTGGAGGAACACATGTGCAAAATACCGCCGACATCTGGCACTTTAAGATCATTTCAGAAGGTGCCATTGCAGCGGGGGTGCGCAGGATAGAGGCTATCACCTCTGATGCCGTCCGAGACTTTTATGAGGAGAAAAATAAGCTACTCGATCGGATCAAATCCAGGTTAAAAAGTAGTGGAGATCCTGTAAAAGCCATTGAAAGTCTGCAGGAAGAGAATAGTAAAATGAAAAAGGAGATCGAGTCCTTGTTAAAGGAAAAGGCCCGCAACATTAAAAGCGAGTTTAAAGGATCTCTGGAGCAAGTGAATGGTGTGAAATTCCTGGCCAAAGAAGTAGATCTTGATGCCGCTGCTATGAAAGATCTGGCATTTGAGATGGGGCAGGAGCAAGACGATCTTTTCTTACTTTTTGCTTCTAAACAACAAGGGAAGGCCCTTCTCAGCTGCTATATCTCCAAAGGTCTTGTTGAGAAAAAAGGATTGAACGCCGGACAAGTGGTTCGTGAATTGGGGAAATATATTAAGGGGGGTGGCGGAGGTCAGCCTTTCTTTGCAACGGCTGGAGGTAAAGATCCGGCAGGCATTCCTGAGGCCCTGGAAAAGGCGCGCTCCTTTATTTCCTGAACCTATGAAACTGCAAACACAAGTACCTGTTAATGTTTCTCCGTACCCCATAGGGTATAACAGTGAGATCTTTTTGTTGGGATCGTGTTTTGCAAACCATATAGGTGGTAAATTAAAGTATCATAAATTTAAGACAACACTGAATCCTTTTGGGATCTTGTTCCATCCTAAAGCCTTGTCTAATCTTGTTGAAAGGGCATTGAGTGAGAAGGAATATGGAGAAGATGATCTTTTCTCACATCAGGAACAATGGCATTCCTTTGACGCTCATTC
>JABDQS010000187.1 GCA_013042125.1 Eudoraea sp. | reverse complement strand
ATCTCCTTCAAAGTATAATCCCCAATAGGAGTAATAACCTTTTTCCTCTAATCGTAAGGGCCCTGCTAAGCTGCTAACATGATCTGCATATGATACTTCCTCATATACAGGAATAAAGATCTCACTGGGTGTTTCGGAAAGATGGCGGGTGAGATAGACATAATTTTCTGCCAAGGTGCTTAGGATGGTATCCAATTCATATTCTACACTTTCCGGCCCTAGCTTTTTGATGACAATATTACAGTCTTTCAATAAAAAGGAAATTTCTTCAACGTCAATAAAAGCACAATTTACCTCCCGTATGCTCTGCATATGCCGGCTAAGTACTGTGATTCCTTTATTGACCAGAATAGGTTGATTGGTCCCCCAAGTTCCCTGCTGTATGTGGTAAAGTACTTCGTGAAGACCAAGTTCACATTTCATCTCAATAACGAGATTATTCTGCTCACAGCAAACAGTAGAATTGCGTATACTTACATGTGAAAAGTAGTCCTTTTCAAGGCTATTTTTTAGTGACTCCAGTCCAATAATATCCCTGCATTCTTTATTGCCGGAAGTAAATTGAGCATCAACCTTCTTGGATCTTTGAGACATAGCCACTCATTCGAAGTTATAGTATATGTAAAGTTAATGTTAATTTTTTGCGGAGTAGTATATAAAAACCATAGACTTTATAAGGTTTTACTGCGAAAAGATGGATTTATATAGATATAAGGCCCTTTTTTATAATAAAAGTGGGTTTAAACTAAATGAAACCTCTGTTTCGGGATGCTGTGATCAAAGCCTGATCATTCTGTTTTTCAAACCAAAAAGTGATTTTAATTGGCGTTTTCTATTCTCAATTCCCGGGAGTGAAAGTGAAATGAAATTTACCATGTCTTTGGTCTTGGTACCAATAGAGAGGTAGTACAGAATTTTCTTATCATTTTCATCTAAGGAGATATCCTGAGCCATCTTCTTACGAATAGCCACCAGTGCCTTCTGAGTGTAATACGGTGGAGAGCTTAGGACCGTATTGACCATTGCCTGCAGTGATTTCTGATCGATCTCTGATTTTACCATATAACCTTCCGGATCTACTGATTGCATAATACTGTTGATACGGTAGTTGTCGCTAAAGGACGACATAAAAACGATCTTGGATTCCGGAGATACCTTCCGGGCATATATTCCAATATCTTCCCCGGTCTTTGCCGGGCCATCCGTTGGATTTGAAAGTTGAATATCTAATAAAAGAATATCATAGAGAATACCACTAGCAGCTTCTTCAATTCTTTTTTTGGCATCATCATAGGATTTAGCAGTATCCATCTGAACTTTGAAATCTTTGAAATCTGTATCTTCCAAAATGAACTTATACCCAAGGGTGGTCATTTCGTGGTCGTCTACCGCTAAGATCTTTACCGTCTTCATAATCACTATTTTATACTTCCTGCAGGTCCTTAGGTAAAGATATTTCTTTTTTTGCTTCCTGAGAAATATGTTCCAGAGGTATTTCCAATAGAACGGTTGTACCTATACCGGGGGCACTCCTGAGATACCACCTGCCATTGATCTTTTCAATACGCGATCTAATATTCTTGTGGCCAATTCCGGTTTTGCCTTTTGAGGTATCAAATCCACGCCCATTATCCTGTATACTTATCACCGCGTGCTTTTCATTGGTTTCGAAGGATACGTAAACAGTAGAGGCCGCGGCATGTTTTACGCAATTTTGCAAACTTTCCTGTAATATTCTGTAGAGGTTGATCTTAGTGATCCCTTCCAGGTTGTCCCAGTCCAGGTCCTGGTCATACGTAAAATGGTATGTTATGCCGGCAGGTTCGCAAATATTCTTTAATAATTCTTCCACGGAGCTTACAAAGTTATTCAACTTCCTGTAGGAAGTGTCATTAAGTTCATGGGAGATGGAACGGATCTCCTCCTGTACTTCTTTTAGTTTTTCAATGGCCTTTTCCCGCAGGGCCACGGCAGCATCATCTGCTTTCTTGTTAAGGCCTAATAAGATCATTCGTACCCCATTCATCTCACCCAATACCCCGTCATGAAGTTCTTCTGAGATCCGTTTCTGTTCTGATTGCTTTCCTTCCTCCACTTTTTGTTTCTGTGCAAGCATCAGGTTAAAGATCTCCTGGTTAGATTCCTGTTGTTGTTGCTGAAATTTAAGTCGCTGGTTTTTAATTCGCTGTATGATGATAATAAAAAGAGCCATTGCCAAGAGTACTACCCCAAAGGAAATACCGATCCAGATATACTGTTGCCTTTCTAATTGCAGGTTCTCCGCCAGGGTCTCGTCTGTTTCAAAACGGATGCGATTGAATTTATTCCGTATCCTGCGTTCTTCCTGTTGCAGACTGTCCGAAACACGGATATACTCCTTATTGTAGCTAATGGCATTTTCAGGATCCAGTTCAGCCAAAAGCTTCAGGGATTCCATATACCTTAGGTTATTCTGGATCTCC
>JABDQS010000182.1 GCA_013042125.1 Eudoraea sp. | reverse complement strand
GTTCATAAGGATTAAAGCTACGGACAATAAAATGTGTTTAAAAACCCTGAATATTCTTTCAGGGTTTTTTATTACGTTGAAACGCTTTGTTTATCTTAGGGATAAAATTTATCAATGCAGCTTACACTCACCTCTCATACGCTACAACTCAAACACACCTTCACAATTTCGAGGGAGTCGCACCAAACCCAGGATACCCTCATCGTTCATCTAGGTACAGGTGATAAAACCGGCTATGGAGAAACCACCTCCAATCCGTATTATGGGCATACTATAAAAAGCCTGTATACTGAAATTGAAGCTATTAGATCTGAGATTGAGAAATATCCTTTTTCCGAACCGGAAGCATTCCATTCATGGTTGTCTAAAAAAGACCTGAGTTCTTTCGCGCTTTGTGCCCTGGACCTTGCGGCACATGATCTCTACGGGAAACTAATGAACAAACCCCTTTATGAACTTTGGGGTACCAGCATTGATAATTATCCCACAACTAATTACACCATTGGAATTGATACTATTGAAAAAATGGTTGAAAAAATGGAGGAAACGCCATGGCCTGTTTACAAGATCAAACTAGGGACAAAGGAAGATGCAGATATCGTCAGGGAATTGAGAAAGCATACGAATGCTGTCTTCAGAATAGATGCAAACGGAGCATGGACTGCCGTACAAACAATAGCCATAGCGCCTACGCTTAAAGAACTGGGTGTTGAATTCATTGAACAACCACTGAAAGCAGATGACTGGGCAGGTATGGAAGAGGTTGCTCACCATTCGGTACTCCCGGTGATCGCAGACGAAAGTTGTCTTGTAGAAGCAGATGTAGATCAATGTGCCCTGCATTTTAATGGGATCAACATTAAACTTACAAAATGTGGAGGTCTAACTCCTGCACTCCGCATGATAAAGCGGGGTAAGGAACTTGGACTAAAAATAATGGTTGGCTGTATGACCGAATCTACAGTTGGCATTTCAGCTATCGGACAGTTATTACCTCAATTAGATTACGTGGATATGGATGGTCCATTATTGATCACAAACGATATTGCAAAGGGTATAGAGATATTAAACGATGCAAGTATTAAATTTCCAGTTCTTGGTGGTAGTGGCATAACTCTTTTATCATGAAAGTACAGGTATCCACATATCCGGGAAGATCAGTGAGCATTGATGGTACTTCTTTCCTCTATTTTGGCGGCACATCATATTTGGGAGTGCATGCAGATGTTGAGTTCCAGGATCTGGTGTTGCGTTCAGTTCGGCAATATGGATCAAATTTTGGCACTTCACGAAGATCCAATGTACAGTTCTCTATTTATGAAGAAGTAGAATCTTACATGGCCAAATGGGTAGGAAGTGAGGCCTGCCTAACAATGTCTTCCGGGTATTTGGCAGGACAATTGGTAGCCAACCACTTCAATACCAAAGAATACAAGTTATTCTATTCTCCAAACAGCCATTCCGCGCTTTTTAGGACAAATGCAAAACCTTATACTACCTACACTACTTTAAATATTGCGTTGCGAGAGCACTTTGAAAGCAAGAAAAATGAGATCCCGGTCATCTTTCTGGATTCTATAGATTTCTCCGGATGCAATTATCCGGATTTTCAAATTCTCAGGACCTTGCCTTTAACCTCGTGTATTCTTGTAGTTGATGACTCTCACGGAATCGGGATCGTAGGGAAAGAAGGATCTGGTGTTTTTAGGTCAGTGTTATCCATTCCATGTCAGGAACTTGTGCTCTGTGCCTCGTTAGGTAAAGCTCTGGGCCTTCAAGCAGGTGCGGTATTTGGCAAAAGAGGGCGAATAGAACAAATGAAGTCATCCAATTTTTTTGGAGGAGCTAGCCCGGCCGCACCTTTTTACTTGGCTCATTTTATGGAAGCCAAGGCTGTTTATTCAAAAAAAAGGAGGTTGTTACAGGATAATATTAAAAGTTTCTTGTCTGGGCTAAAAGCTCCGAAGCGTTTAAATTTTATGCCAGATTATCCTGTATTTGGTTTTTCTGATCCTCAACTTACAAATCATTTAAGGGAGAATAATATCATTATTACGGATTTCAGGTACCCAACTGAAGATACGTATGCCACCAACAGAATTGTATTGACAGCTGCCCATACAAAACAAGATATAGATTGGCTGGTTAAGGCACTGAATTTCTATGAATGATGGCTTTTTGAAATCTATAGCTCTTGTAAACTTCAATTATTTCTAATTACATAAAAATTTTAACAAAAATATTGTATCTTAATTGTGATTCTAGAAGCACTAAACAATTCAACTATGAGAAATACAGTTAAGATCGCCGGTTTGGCAATTATTTTAATACTTGCTGCAACAGTGCTGTCATCCAAACCAAATACTATGCACTCCATACAAGGAGTCTGGGAATTAGAGAGTTTTTCTAATTGGAATGGCAATGTCATTGACACAGTGGCGAAAGCCCCCGGTTATCGACAGGTAAAGATCTATTACAATGGCAAGATCATGTGGTCCAGATGGGTGCCGGGCGATAAGCAGGGTAGATTTGGTTACGGCTCTTATAGAATTACGGATACAGATCTAATTGAGACCATAGAATATGGTGATTTTGAAATGATGCAGGCCTTAGATACCATGCGGGTATTTACCTTTGAACTCGACTTACAAGAAGACACTTACAGCCAGATCACCTTAGATCTGGAGGGCAATCCTACCTCTTCCGAAAATTATATTCGTATAGATTAAGGGACTCCTTATAAGACAAAAAACCCCGAACATATCGGGGTTTTTTTATAATTGAGTTTATGTTTAATTAATTTACTTCTGCAGGTGTTTCTATAGTAGCTAAATACCGCTCTGCATCCAAAGCAGCCATACATCCCGTACCCGCTGCAGTCACAGCTTGTCTGTAATCCTTGTCCTGTACATCACCACTAGCAAAAACGCCGGGTTTTGAGG
>JABDQS010000179.1 GCA_013042125.1 Eudoraea sp. | reverse complement strand
GTTCATATGAGTCAGTTGGGAAAGAATACCATCAAGCAATACATCGGTCAATTATAATGTCAGAAAAGGAGTTAACAAAACCGGTACGCAAAGGAGAGGAACTCAATGAAAAGGATCTGAAAAGATTTTTACTCAGTCATGGGCTAATTCAGGATGAAAAAAGTGAAATGCTCGTAGGTCAGTTTCAGAATGGGTATTCAAATCTTACATATCAGCTCACCATTGAGAACAAAGAATATGTACTCAGAAGGCCACCTTTTTCGGCCCCGAAACTCGGCCACGACATGGGCAGGGAATATAAGGTGTTAGATGCTTTGCATTCTGTTTTTGACAAGATCCCTGAGGTATTTGCATATGCTGAAGATCCTAAAATTCTTGGAGTGCCTTTTTATATTATGGAAAAGGTAGACGGAATTATCCTGACCACAAAAGAAGCAGGTGAGAGAAAGCTAACCCCTTCCGAATTCCGGACCATCTCGGATACCTGGTTAGATACCTTTGTGGAACTTCATGGTATAGATTATAAGGCAGCGGGTCTGGGATCACTGGGCAGACCTGAAGGCTATGTAGCCAGGCAGGTCACCAATTGGGGGAAACAATATCTTGCCGCAGCCACAGACGATGTGCCCAGTGCAAAAAAGGTAATGGCATGGATGGAAGACCATCAGCCCAGGCAGTATTCTTACAGCCTGATCCACAACGATTATAAATATGATAACGTAGTATTTTCGGATACGAAATGGAATAGCATCGTGGCCATTCTGGATTGGGAAATGTGTACTTTAGGAGACCCCTTAATGGACCTGGGGACATCACTGGGGTATTGGACCTCTGCCAATGATTCGGAAATAATGAAACAGGGCCTTCCTTCCCCTACAGTGATGGATGGAAACCCTTCCCGAACAGAGATCGTGCAACAATATGCCCTGAAAAGTGGGAGAAATATTGACAATCTAACTTTTTACTTTGTTTATGGGTTATTTAAAATTGCCGTGATCGCCCAGCAGATCTATTACAGATTTAAGCACGGGCATACCACAGATAAGCGTTTTGCTCAATTGAATAAGGTCTCTGCTTTGAGTTGTAATACGGCCTGGCAGGCTATTCAGAAAGATCAAATAGATAATTTGTATTAAACCGGAAAGAACATGGACTTGGAGAACAAAGTGGTTGTTGTAACAGGAGCAGGAAGCGGCATAGGCGCTGCATCTGCTGCACTTATGGCTTCCCTTGGCGCAAAGGTGATCGCCTCAGACATCGATCTGAAAAGTGTTGAGGAAGTGGTCGCTGATATCAAAAGATCAGGGGGTGAAGCAGCAGCGTATCAGTTAGATGTCAGGCAATATGAGGAGGTAGATGCTTTAATGAGCAAGGTGGTAAAGGACCATGGAAGTATAGACGTTTTAGTGAACAACGCAGGAATTGGTGGCAAGGATCAATCCAAAACCGCAGAACATACGCTAGATGATTGGGAGAATGTCATTGCAGTAAATCAGACTGGCGTATTCTATTGTATGAAATTGGGACTTATACAGATGATGGTGCAGGGATATGGAAACATAATAAATATTGCATCTTTGGCAGGTCTGAAAGCTTCGGGAAACAATCTTTCCTATAGTGCCAGTAAATTTGCAGTAGTTGGGATGACAAAATCTGCGGCACTCGAATACGGGAGTAAAAATATTCGCATCAATGCGGTTTGCCCCGGATATACACATTCGTCTCTTTTAGATCAATTATTAGCCAGCAGGCCGGATATGGAGCAAAAGTTGAAACGGTTGATCCCAATGGGTCGGTTTGGAGAGGCTGCGGAAGTAGCAGAAACGGTAGCATGGCTCGCTTCAGATAAATCAAAATACATCACAGGGCAGACCATAACCATAGACGGGGGGACGTCTTTACATTAATTTTTTACAATATATAGCATGAATACGCTTCAACTGATAAATAAAGAAGGATATACGATTGTTCAAATGAACAGGGGAAAGGTGAATGCGATCAATTTTGAAATGGTACAAGAGCTGAGACAGGTCTTTGGCGATATTGAAAAAGATGATAAGGTAAAAGGCGTGATCCTCACCGGACAACCACACTATTTTTCGGCAGGCTTGGATCTTATTGAACTTGTTCAGTATAATGA
>JABDQS010000176.1 GCA_013042125.1 Eudoraea sp. | reverse complement strand
AAGCAATTTTTGCATCGGATAATGAGGTGTTGAAGGTTATTCAGAATTATGAGCACGCTCTGGAACATCCTGAGGATGAAAAAAAATACCAAAAAGCATTCGAAGCCATGGAGCGCTTCAATGCCTGGGATTTTGAGACCCAGTATAAACAGATACTTTTTAAACTACAACTGGAAGATCTGAAAGCCAGGGTGGGTTCCTTATCCGGAGGGCAAAAGAAACGTATTGCTCTGGCAAATGCCCTGCTTAATAGACCGGATCTGCTTATCCTCGATGAACCTACTAACCATCTGGATCTGGAAATGATCGAATGGTTAGAACAGTATTTTGCTAAAGAAAAAATCACCTTATTCATGGTCACACATGACCGGTATTTTCTGGAACGGGTATGCAATGAGATCCTTGAGCTCGAGAACGGGAAACTCTATTCCTATAAGGGTAACTACTCTTATTATCTTGAAAAAAAAGAAGCCCGTGAGACTCAGGAAGTCTCTGAATTGCACAAATCAAAACAGTTGTATAAGAAGGAACTAGATTGGATGCGCAGACAACCAAAGGCACGTACAACCAAATCGAAGTCGCGCATAGACGATTTCTTTGAAATTAAGAACAAGGCCCTGCAAAGACGTAAAGAACACGAGATTCAATTAGAAATAAATATGGAGCGTCTTGGGAGTAAGATCCTGGAATTCCACAACGTGGGAAAGTCGTATCCGGAAAAGCGTATTCTGACAAAATTCAACTATAATTTTTTAAAGGGTGAACGTCTTGGGATAATAGGAAAGAATGGCACCGGAAAGACCACCTTCCTTAATCTGTTAACCGGCAGCGATTCCCCGGATGCCGGTAAGATCATTGCCGGAGAAACTCTCAAATTTGGATATTACACTCAGGATGGGATTCAAATAAAAGATGGACAGAAGGTTATAGATGTCATCAGGGAGATCGGTGATTACATTCCGTTAAAAAAAGGAAGACAACTTTCTGCCCAACAGCTGCTGGAACGATTTCTATTCGATCGAAAAAAGCAATACGACTTTGTCGAAAAATTAAGCGGTGGTGAGCGCAAGCGATTATATCTCTGTACGGTACTCATTCAGAATCCCAATTTTTTGATCCTAGACGAACCTACCAATGATCTGGATGTAGTAACCCTGAATGTCCTGGAATCCTTTTTGCTCGATTATCCGGGATGTCTGGTAGTGGTCTCGCATGACCGATATTTTATGGATAAGATAGTTGACCACCTTTTTATTTTTCGGGGAGACGGCATTATTGACGATTTTCCTGGGAATTACTCGGATTTCAGAGCCTATGAAGACAGCCAGATCCTGGAAAAAAGAAATCAACCAACCAAAGGAAAGAGTTTGGAATCTACCGAAAAACAGCAATGGCGTGAAGAAGGCAAGGGAAAGAAATTATCTTATTCAGAACAAAAGGAATACAAGCAATTAGATAAGGAGATCAAAGCTTTGGAACACAAAAAACAACAGATCCAAAATGAATTTCTGGATCCAAACCTATCTGGGGAGCAAATTGCGGAACTATCAAGATCTTTACAGGAAGTAGAGAGCAGTATAGAGCAAAAAACAGAACGATGGTTCGAACTGTCGCTACTGATTGAGGAATAAATGCCTGCACAGGCCGTTTTAAGTAACTTTTTCATGGTATATCGCATATGGACCTATTTGAATTTTTTCTTTCACTCCACTAATCAGCACGGGGTACATTCTCCTTTTGTTTACCAGTATCTCACCAAATGCTTGTATAAAAGCTCTCAGCATAAAGGTAGCAGAGTGCATAAGGTACTCATGAAGAGCATACCGTATCTAAAAATACAGTCTTTACTTCTTAGAACGGACGGCCAGGATGTTGAAAGTCAACTAGCTCATGCCTATCAGGGTTTGGAATTTGAGAGCACCCCGGCAGATCTGATCTTTATTGGAAGGGATCAACTCCTTCAGACTAATACGCCTTGGCTCAATGATCATTGCCATGAGGATAGTATGATCTTACTGGAAGGTATCCACCGAACAAGCAAAACCTCAGCCATGTGGCAAGCTCTTTGCCAGGAAGCCTGGGTGACCGTTTCAATAGATTTTTATTTTGGGGGGATTTTATTTTTGCGGACGAAACAGGTAAAGCAACATTTTAGGATTCGAATTTAATCACTTAATTTTAGCAAGATTTTAGACTTATGGATAACAAGATCTACTACATTTTAGGTGTCGTTGCCGCCATATACATTGCCCTGACTGTATTTAACAGAAAAAGGTCAAAAGAACGGAAGTCGCGCAAGTTCATGGATGGCTATGACCGGAGGAACAAAAAAAAATAAGGTTTAAATACTCAAAAAGGCTCATATGAAGATCTATACAAAGACC
>JABDQS010000172.1 GCA_013042125.1 Eudoraea sp. | reverse complement strand
CCTTTAATTTTGTCTTTGTTTTGAGACATTACTTCTGCCACACCCATCAGAATAGCTGTGTGCGTATCGTGGCCGCAGGCATGCATAACACCTACTTTTTCGCCTAGAAACTCCGAGGTAACGGTCGATTTAAATGGCAGGTCATTACGCTCATACACTGGTAGAGCATCAATATCTGCCCGCAAAGCAACTGTTTTACCCGGACTATTTCCCTTAAGCACCCCTACCACACCGGTATGGGCAACGCCGGTTGTGACTTCAATGCCGAGAGATTTCAGGTGAGCAGCAATCTTTTCTGCTGTCTTAAATTCTCTGTTGGAGAGTTCCGGATTTTGGTGAATGTCTCTTCGCCATTCAATCACCTTATTTTCCACTTTCATATAGGAATCATCCAGGGTTGTCTCTTGAGCAAGTCCGGCGAATGCAATTAAGCCACATAATAATAAGAGTACTACTTTTTTCATAGGTATATATTAGAATTTAACAAGTCGATATCCTTCATTCTGTAATTGAATAAGAGCGGTCATAGCCGATAAGCCAAATTGCACTCCTTCAATAGTTTCCGATCTGGGAAATCCGCGAGAAAGTGATGATTGTCCGCAAAAGATGATCTCAGCACCTGCATTGAATAAAGCCTTTATCATCTTCTCGTTAGGATTATTTACCCCATAGCGCTTCTGATAGGCCTCATTGGTTATAATATCCTTAGATGCTTTGTTGTGAACAACCAGGGCCACTTTTAAATTTTCTAATGGCACACCAGCCTGTGCATGCATATTTAGAAAACGGGCAGCCGTTTCTATGCTCGCATTTAATACTGAGGGCGATTCCGGACTGTTCATGATGTCAAAAACTACCTTTAAAGGCTCGTCTGATAAGGTCTTATAGTCAGGATCCTCGATCATCCAAACCGCTCCAAATTCTTCAATAACCGGTCCGGTATCCTTGGTCTGAGCGGTGCCAAAACTAAAGATCAGAAAAAAGAAAAGAAGGGTGGAGTATAGTGGTTTAGATCGCATGAAATTTAATAAGAGCTAAAGATATTCAAAATGTGCAAAATAGTGACTCATTGTTTATAATTAATAAATTAGAGGTTTTAGCAACCCATGAATAATGGCTAACTTCCCGTTTTTAAACTGCATATTTTTTGAAAAACTTTTTAGATGATCTAAATGAGGCGCAGAGGGGGCCGGTGGTGCATAAGGATGGACCTTTAATGGTTATTGCCGGAGCAGGTTCTGGTAAGACACGCGTCTTAACCTACCGGATCGCACATCTTATGTCTCAGGGTGTGGATTCTTTCAATATACTCGCCTTAACATTTACCAATAAGGCCGCCAGGGAAATGAAGAAGCGTATTGCCGATCTGGTGGGCACATCTGAGACCAAAAATTTGTGGATGGGCACATTCCATTCTGTTTTTGCCCGTTTATTAAGATTTGATGGGGATAAATTAGGCTTCCCCAGTAATTTTACCATATACGATACACAGGATTCCCAGCGATTGATCTCTTCCATAATTAAGGAAATGGGGCTCGACAAGGATATTTATAAATACAAACAGATACAAAACAGGATCTCCTCCTATAAAAATAGTCTGATCACTGTAAAGGCCTATTTCCAGAACCCTGAATTGATGGAGGCCGACGCCATGGCTAAAAGACCTCGCCTGGGAGAGATCTATAAAAATTATGTAGACCGGTGTTTTAAGGCAGGGGCAATGGACTTTGATGACCTCTTGCTCAGAACCAATGAATTACTCACACGTTTTCCCGAGGTTTTATTAAAATATCAGGATAGGTTCAGGTACATACTGGTAGATGAGTATCAGGACACCAATCACTCCCAATACCTAATTGTAAAGGCACTTTCGGACAGGTATCAGAACATCTGTGTAGTAGGTGATGATGCCCAAAGTATATATTCATTTCGGGGAGCAAACATTACGAACATACTTAATTTTCAACGAGACTACGATGATGTGGCCTTGTATAGTCTTGAGCAGAACTACCGGTCAACCAAGAACATTGTCAATGCAGCCAATGCCATCATTGCCAATAATAAAAATCAGTTGGAAAAAGTAGTTTGGACAGCCAATGATCAAGGTTCGAAAATAAAATTACACCGAAGTGTCACAGATGCGGAGGAAGGGAGATTTGTTGCAGGCTCAATTTTTGAGAACAGAATGCAGCAACAATTACCCAATGGTCATTTTGCAGTTTTGTACAGGACCAATTCCCAGAGCAGATCCATTGAAGATGCACTTCGGAAAAGGGATATCCCTTACAGGATATACGGCGGACTTTCTTTTTACCAGCGAAAGGAGATAAAAGATGTGTTGTCTTATTTACGTCTGGTGATCAATCCCAAGGATGAGGAGGCACTAAAACGTGTCATCAACTACCCTGCAAGAGGGATAGGACAAACTACCTTGGACAAATTAACAGTTGCAGCCAATCATTACGGAAGATCAATTTTTGAGGTTATAGAGAACTTAGACAAGATAGATCTGAAGATAAATGCAGGTACTCGGAGAAAATTAGAGGATTTTATTACCATGATCAAAAGCTTTCAGATCATGAATGATGGGGCAGATGCCTTTACGCTGGCGGAACACGTAGCAAAGAAAACAGGTATCCTGCTCGAATTTAAAAAGGATGGTACCCCTGAGGGAATTGCCCGTATGGAGAACATAGAGGAATTGTTGAATGGTATCAAGGATTTTGTGGAAGGGCAAAAGGAATTAGCAGATGCCAGAGGAGATATTACAGAATTTCTGGAAGATGTGGCACTGGCAACCGATCTGGACAAGGATACCGGAAATGATGACAGGGTGGCCCTTATGACCATACATCTGGCAAAAGGATTAGAATTTCCATATGTCTACATCGTAGGAATGGAAGAAGATCTTTTCCCTTCTGCGATGAGTATGAACACCCGAAGTGAATTGGAGGAAGAGCGCAGGTTATTCTATGTAGCCCTTACCCGGGCAGAGAAACAAGCCTATCTTACCTATACTCAAAACCGATATCGCTGGGGTAAATTGATCGATGCAGAACCGAGTCGATTTTTAGAGGAGATCGATGATAAATTCATTGACAACCTTACGCCCGCGGACTCCTACAGGTTTAAACCCCTGATTGATTCTGATATATTTGGGAAAGTGGATAAGAGCCGCATAAAGCATAAAAAAGCATCTAACGGAACACCTCCCAGAGTAGGGAGACCCAGCCCTGATCAATTACGCAAATTGAGAAAAATAAGGCCGGATCTTGGAGCGCCTCAGGTGAGTGATCCGTCGGTAATACAAGACCTGGCCATTGGAACTCATGTGAATCACAGTAGATTTGGGAAGGGCAAAGTGCTTAAAGTAGAGGGCGTAGGAAATGATAAGAAAGCTGAGATACTTTTTGAAAAAGGGGATGTAAAAAAATTACTCCTTCGCTTTGCAAAACTGGAAGTGCTACCTTAACAAAAGCTAATGGCAGAATTCATTAAAATATATAATGAAAACCCTAATCCAAAAGCAATTGGAAGGGTAGTGGAAGTGTTGCGAAAAGGCGGACTTATTATTTATCCCACAGACACAGTATATGGACTGGGATGTGATATTACCAAATCTAAGGCATTAGAAAGGATAGCCAGAATTAAAGGTATTAAACTAGAAAAGGCCAACTGGTCCTTTGTCTGTGCTGATCTCAGCAACTTATCCGACTATGTAAGACAAATAGACACTCCTACTTTTAAGATCCTGAAACGCGCATTACCGGGCCCGTACACATTTATATTACCCGGAAATAACAATCTGCCAAAGGATTTTAAAAAGAAAAAAACAGTTGGGATCAGAGTTCCTGACAATAACATTGCGAGGGACATCGTAGAATCATTAGGCAATCCTATTGTATCTACTTCTATTCATGATGAAGATGAAGTACTTGAGTATACCACAGATCCTGAACTGATCTATGAAAAATGGGAAAACCTTGTAGATATCGTTATTGACGGAGGCTACGGCCATAATGTGCCTTCTACGGTGATCGATCTTTCTGAATCAGAACCCATGGTAGTTCGTGAAGGGAAAGGAAGTTTGGATATCCTCTGAACAAAAAAACCGCGATGAACATCGCGGTTTTGATTATATAGTATTAAAGATCTTAGTTATTGATGGCAGGATCTTTCATTCCTTCTTCGATCATGCTATAGAACTGATCTAGTTTAGGTAATACAACAATTCTTGTTCTTCTGTTCTTAGCGCGGTCTGCGGCAGTATCGTTTCCAACTAAAGGAATGTAATAACTACGAGCAGCGGCTGTCATACGAGCAGGATCTACATTAAAATCGTTTTGAAGAATCCGAACAATAGAAGTAGCACGCTTAGCACTCAGATCCCAGTTGTCTAAAAGAACTCCACTGCGATATGGTACATTGTCTGTATGACCTTCTACCATAAACTCAAAATCGGGCTTATTATTAACTACTTTGGCTACTTTTCCCAAAACATCTTTTGCCGCATTTGTTACGTTATAGCTACCAGAGCTGAACAATAATTTATCAGAGATAGATACAAAAACAACACCTTTCTCCACGCTGATCTCTATGTCAGTATCATCTAAATTACCAAGAACTCCTTTTAAACTCTGTACCAGCGATAGGTTAACAGAATCTCTTCTGGTGATCGCATCTTGTAATTTACGAATAGTAAGATCCTTTTCCTGAAGACTTTCTAAAGACTTTTCAAGGTTCTCAGCTCCCTTAGTAGTTAGGGTTGTAAGGTTCCCCATGTTGTTGATCAACTCCTGATTGTTGGCTTTCAAAAAGGCATTTTGATCTTCTAGCGTACTTAGTCGAGCAGAAGCGGTTGCTTTTTCCTCTAAACAGGTATTTAATTTTACTGTTGCAGAATTCAGAAGATCCTGTGTTTCTTTTTGTTTTGTTTCAAGTTCCGCATATTTCTTTTGCGATACACATGAAG
>JABDQS010000167.1 GCA_013042125.1 Eudoraea sp. | reverse complement strand
TGAGCTGTTTGCTATATCTGGAAATAGGTTTTAGCGGATCATCATTGATCTCAGATCCTTCAACTACAGGTATATATTCATCCAACAGATGAACCATAAGCCTTGCCAACCGCGTTTTGGCCTGTCCACGTAGTCCCAAAAGATTTATATTGTGTCTGGAAAGGATAGCTCGCTCTAATTCCGGAATCACTGAATCTTCGTAACCCCAGACTCCAAAAAAAGAATCCTTCCCTTCTTTGATGCTGCGTCTTAAATTATTTCGCAGCTCATCTTTGATTCCGGTGGAGGTATATCCTGCTTTTTTTAATTCTCCTAAGGTATTTATCTTCTTGTAATCTAATTTCATGTGTAATAGATGTTTTCTTTATTCTTTAGCAATTTTTATTTTAGTCTTTTTCGTCTGTTCTTTTCGTAGTCCTCAAAGATCATTTCCCCTAAACCTTGTAATCCGGTGAACAGCGCCTTCCCCTTATTCGCCTCAGTAAAATGACGAACAAACTGCATTAAATATGGGTCCTGGGCAATCATAAAGGTCGTAATAGGGATATGCAATTTACGTGCTTGTCTGGCCATATTGTAGCACTTCTCAACAATGAAATCATCTAATCCGACGCTATTTTTATAGTAACTACCATCTGGCATTCGCAAACAACTTGGCTTTCCATCTGTGATCATAAAGATCTGTTTGTTGGTATTCTTTTTTCTTCTCAGCATATCCATAGCCAACTGCAATCCGGCAACGGTATTTGTATGATAGGGTCCTACTTTCAGGTACGGAAGATCCTTAATAGGAATTGGCCAGGCATCATTTCCAAAAACAAGAATATCCAAAGTGTCTTTTGGATACCTTGTCGTGATCAACTCCGCCAGTGCCATTGCCACCTTTTTTGCAGGTGTAATTCTATCTTCTCCATACAGGATCATGCTATGGCTAATGTCTATCATTAACACAGTGCTCATTTGTGCCTTGTGGTGCGTATCTTCTATTACAAGGTCGTCCTCAGTTAGAGAGAATCCATCCAGACCGTGATTTACCTGTGCATTCCTCAGGCTCTCCGTCATGGAGATCCTATCTAGTGAATCCCCATAGTGATATTTCTTAAAATCTCCTGTATGTTCATCTCCTATTCCGGCCTTACCGGTTCTATGATTTCCTGAACCACTTCTTTTGATCTTTCCGAAGATCTGATCCAAGGCCCTCTGCCTGATAATACGTTCCATTTTGGCCGTAATGGATAAAGATCCTTTTCCGGGATCTCCCTTTCCATCTCCCCCATCACCCTGTTCTATTTCTTCCCTTAAATATCCCTTTGCCTTCAGATCCTCTATAAAGTCGTCTATGGTGTAGTCCTCATCTGTAAGATCGTATTCCTTATCGAGTTCACGAAGCCAATCAAGGGCTTCATCCACATCACCAGAGGTGTGTGTAATAAGCTCTTGAAAAATCTCAAAAAGTTTTTCAAAAGGGGTTTGATCAGGAGCATTATAAGTAGTGAATCGGAAACCGCTTCTCGTTTTCATAGCCATCCCATAAAAATACTACATTTCATAAAATGCCCGGATATTTTTGTAAAACCTTAACGGTTTGATCTATTTTCGTTTGGATGGTTACTCTGACGACAAAAATTTTAAAAGCCTTCATCGGAACACCGCCTCTATGGCCAGACAGGCAATTTGGTTTAAAGCAGTTTGTATTTCCCGTGATCGATGTTGATAAGGTACACAATAGTAATGTCCCGGCAAACATGCGGTTGGGGCATAAAATGGAACATGTTTTTAAAAATTGTCTGCAAGGACAGGTCATCTATGATCTCCTCGCACATAATGTGACCGTAAAGAGAAATAAGCGGACCATCGGGGAAATCGACTTCCTCTTAAAAGACAAGAGAGATGGGAGAATTCTGCATTTAGAATTGACCTATAAATTCTATCTGATAGATACCACACTTGGGAAACCCTTGTATCAACTAATAGGTCCCAACAGGAGGGATAAATTCCATTCCAAACTGGAGAAACTAAAAAACACACAGTTCCAAATTCCATTTTTAGAAGAAGGAAAAGAACAACTAGCCTTGCTCGATGTAAAGTCTGAGGACATTAAACAAGAAGTTTGTTTTAAAGCGCAATTATTCACCCCGTATGATCATTCTGAGGTGGTTTATAAACCCTTTAACAAGCTTTGTATCTCGGGATTTTGGCTTTCATTTGAGGCATTTGACACCATCAAATTCCAAGAATATGAATACTATGTACCTACAAAGGATGAATGGGCTGTAAGTCCATATAATAAAGAATTTTGGATATCACATTCTGAACTGTTACTTGAACTTAAAAGTCTGCTTTACAGAAAGCGTTCACCCCTGGTTTGGATGAAAAAAGAAGAATCGGTTTTTGAAAAATTCTTTGTTGTTTGGTGGTAGCCAATTTTTTGTTGCTCAACAGATCAGGTCATTGATCAATGACGCTGCTCTAATACCTTTACCACGTCATCCAAAACTACTCCTTTGGCCCGTAACAAGATCAGATAATGAAACAGCAGGTCGGCACCCTCATTTAGAAAGCGTTCCTCATTTGTGTCCTTGGCCTCAATAACAACTTCAACAGCTTCCTCTCCTACTTTTTGAGCAATTTTATTGATCCCTTTCTCGAAAAGTGAGGCTACATAACTTTTATCAGAGGCAGCATTGCTATGTCTTTCGGCAATAACTCCTTCAAGCCTGGTTAAAAACCCATAAGAGGCTTTGTTCTCAGTATTCCAGCAGGTGTCCGATCCTTTATGACAGGTAGGACCCTTAGGTGTTACAGAGACAAGTAAGGTATCCTGATCACAATCTTCAGTTATCTCTTCTACAGAAAGAAAATGACCACTTTCTTCGCCTTTTGTCCAAAGTCGCTTTTTTGTTCTGCTGTAAAAGGTGACCTTCCCTGTATCCAAAGTTTTATCCAGGGCTTGCTGATCCATATATCCCAGCATAAGAACATTCTTTGTGTTGGCGTCCTGAATGATCGTAGGCACAAGGCCATCTTTATTTTTATTAAAATCTACTTTCATTGTAAGTTCTTTAATGTCTTTATAAATCTTATACCCTCATTGGGATGTTCCGCTCAATCAGGTAATTCTTCAGGTCTATTATTTCTATTTCTTTAAAATGAAAAACACTGGCAGCTAAAGCAGCGTCTGCCTTTCCCTTGGTAAAGGTATCGGCAAAATGATCCATATTCCCTGCTCCACCAGAAGCTATAATGGGAATATTCAAGGTCTCTGATAGTTGTGCAAGTGCTTCATTGGCAAAGCCATTCTTTGTTCCATCATGATCCATGGAGGTAAAAAGTATCTCTCCCGCTCCCCTATCTTCCACCTCTTTGGCCCATTCGAAGAGATCAATGTCTGTAGGAACTTTGCCACCTACCAAATGTACCTTCCAGCTGTTATCTATTCTTTTGGCATCTATGGCAACCACTATGCATTGTGAGCCAAATTTTGCAACCAGTTGATTGATCAGATCCGGATTCTTAACGGCCGATGAGTTTATCGAGATCTTATCTGCCCCATTGTATAATAACTTATTTACATCTTCCACCGAAGAAATACCCCCACCAACAGTAAAGGGGATATTTACCTTTTCAGCCACCCTTTTTACCAAATCAGCAAGGGTCTTACGTTCTTCCTCAGTAGCTGAGATGTCAAGAAAGACCAATTCATCTGCACCTTCCCGGGCATATCGCTGTGCCAACTCCACAGGGTCCCCGGCATCGCGAAGGTCCACGAAGTTAATGCCTTTTACAGTGCGCCCATTTTTAATATCAAGACAAGGTATGATCCTTTTGGTCAGCATTTATTTCTCGTTTTTAGTATTCAGATCGAAGCCCTTATAAAATTCGAGATCTTTATTCTTTAGGATCTTGGTCCAAAAGGCGATCTGACCGGTATGGTAAGATAAATGTTCAACTACATGTAGTATGATCCCAAGCCCGCTTAATTTAAAGCCCTGCACAGGAATGACTTTGGTCATTTCTGCATCTTTTATACCATATAGCACTGTTTTAACCTCTTCCACTACCGCCTTCAACTGTTGGTTAAGTTCTTTTGCATTGTGACTATGTGTTTCAGAGAATTCCAGATCGCGTTGCCGATGGTCCTCCTGTCTTCCTAAGCCTGCGAGAATATACTGTGTAATATTGCCTTTCAGATGAATGATGAGATTCCCTACGCTATTTGAGGCTTTATTTGGTTTTTTCCATAGCTCCTCCTCAGTTAAGAGGGCCGTGCTTTTGGCGATCATCCTCAGGCTTTCTTCCATTCTGAAAATGGCATTATCCACAAGGTTCTTGGCAAGGTCTGATCTGTTGTCTTTCATGATGCTAAAATAAATTCTTCCAACTGTTTTAAGCTAATTCTGTTCTCATAAATAGCCTTACCAATAATGGCGCCTTCGCATCCCAGATCTTTCAAAGCCTGCAGATCCTCGTATTCTGCAATGCCACCGCTGGCAATAAGACTTAAATCGGTTTTAGATTTTGCTGTTTTTTGCAGGATCTTTTTGTAAAGAACTTTAGATGGGCCTTCCAGCATTCCGTCTTTACTAATATCAGTACAGATAACATATTTAATTCCCTCTTTCTGATAGCGTTGAATAAATGGGATCAATTCCTCACCGGACGACTCCTGCCAGCCTGAAACAGCAATCTTTTCATCCATCGCATCGGCACCCAATATGATCTTATCAGCACCAAAATGAGATAACCACCTAAGGAATGTTTCGCTGTCCTTAACAGCAATGCTCCCCCCGGTTATTTGTTCTGCTCCCGAGTTGAAAGCAATACGAAGATCTTCATCCGATTTAAGACCTCCGCCAAAATCGATCTTTAAAGATGTTTTCGACGCAATCTGTTCTAAAACCTTGTAATTCACAATATGCTTAGACTTGGCACCATCAAGATCTACCAGATGCAGGTGGGTAATTCCATGCGCCTCAAATGTTTTGGCAACTTCTAAGGGGTCTTCATTGTATATTTTCTTGGTAGCATAGTCGCCTTTGGAAAGTCGTACGCAACTTCCCTCAATGATATCTATGGCAGGAATAATCCTCATTTTTAGTGTTTTCTATGATTTAGAGGTTCACAAAATTCTTTAGTATACGTTCCCCTACCTCACTGCTTTTTTCCGGATGGAACTGAACTCCCCAGAAATTATCCTTACACATTGCACTGCTGTATAAAAGTTCATAATCGGAAACCGCAATGGTCTCCTCACAAAGTGGCGCATAATAACTGTGAACCAAATAAATGTATTCCTTCTCCGCAATATCTTTAAAAAGGGGAGTTTTTAAGTCAGTGATCTGATTCCAGCCTATTTGTGGCACCTTTACTTTGTTCGAAAATCTAACCACATCCACGTCAAAGATCCCCAAGCCATTGGTGTCTCCTTCTTCCGAATACCTGCACATCAGTTGCATTCCCAGACAGATTCCCAAGACTGGCTGTTTGAGCATAGGTATTAAAGTATCTAAACCACTTTCCTTTAATTTGGTCATTGCACTGCTGGCTTCTCCAACCCCGGGGAATATAACTTTGTCTGCTTCCTTAATGATATTCCTATCACTACTTAATACAGCCGTATAGCCAAGACGTTGCAAAGCAAATTGAATGCTTTGAATGTTTCCTGCTCCATAGTCAATGATCACGATCTTCATTACTCTTCTCTTATAACATGCCTTTGGTAGAAGGCAGGATCATTTTTTCCTGATCTCGTTTTACAGCCATTTTGATCGACTTTGCAAATGCTTTAAATATTGCTTCTATCTTGTGGTGTTCATTGGTTCCCTCCGCTTTAATATTCAGATTTGCCCTGGCTCCATCTGTAAAAGATTTGAAGAAATGATAAAACATTTCAGTAGGCATGTCTCCTATTTTTTCCCGCTTAAAATCTGCATCCCAAACTAACCAGTTACGGCCTCCAAAATCAATGGCAACCTGTGCCATGCAATCATCCATAGGGAGACAAAAACCATAGCGCTCAATCCCCAATTTTGAGCCCAGGGCTTCATAGAAAACCTCGCCTAGAGCTATAGCCGTATCTTCTATAGTATGATGTTCATCTACCTCAAGATCTCCTACAACATTAATATCCAGGTCTAATTGCCCATGACGCGCCAGCTGATCGAGCATATGGTCAAAAAATGGAAGTCCGGTTGAAATTTTGGATTTTCCGGTACCATCTAAATTTAGCTGAATGACGATCTTGGTTTCTTTAGTATTCCTGGCATGGGAGGCTATCCTGTTTTCATTTAACAGATACTGATAAATCGCTTTCCATGAGTTCGTTTCTAAAGCTATAAAGGATCGAACTTCTTTTTGGTCTACGGTGATCTCATTGCTTCCCAGTTCCAGATCATTTTGAATAAGAATACCTTTTGCTCCCAGGTTTTTCGCCAGTTCCATATCGGTTAACCTATCCCCTATCACATAAGAATTTTTCAGATCATACTTTTCTGAAAAATAGTGGGTTAGTAGACCGGTTGCCGGCTTACGAGTTTCAGCATTTTCATGCGGATATGTTTTATCTATCAATACCTCCTCAAACACTATCCCTTCTTGTTCCATGGTATTCATAATAAAATTATGTACCGGCCAAAAAGTATCTTCGGGATATGATTCGGTTCCCAAGCCATCCTGATTGGTGACCATTACCAATTCATAAGAAAGCTCTTTGGCTATTTTACCTAAAAAAGTAAAAATTGCAGGGTAAAATATTAATTTTTCGAAGGAATCTATCTGTTCATCGGCTGGCTCTTTAATAAGAGTTCCATCCCGGTCTATAAACAACACCTTTTTTTTCTGAACTGTTTTCATATTACTTCTTTTAGCAGCTTTATCAAACTTTCATTTTCAGCCGGAGTACCCACGGTAAAACGCAGGGTGTTTTTGCAAAGTGGTTGTCCAGAACGGTTTCTAACTATAATACCCCTGTCTAATAATTGCCTGTATCTTTTACCGGCATCATCAACTACGGTCAAAAGAAAATTGGCCTCGCTGGGATATACCTCTTGAACAAAAGGGATAGTTCTCAGGGCTCTTTCCAGCTTTTTGCGTTCTTCAATAATAATGGCAACTTCGTGTTCCACCTCATTTTTCATCAACAGCCTTTCCTTTGCCTTTATCTGAGTTAGTTCATTGACATTATATGGAGGCTTTATCTTATTTAATATGTTTATGATCTCGCTGGATGCAAAACAAGAACCCAAACGAACAGCTGCCATTCCATAGGCCTTAGAGAAGGTTTGAGTTACCACAAGATTCTTATAATTCGCCAGCTCGCCCAACCAGCTTCCTTTCGTTGTGAAATCTATGTACGCTTCATCTATCACTACCAAACCATGGAAATGGTCTAATATCTCTTTGATCTGATCTTTAGGAATGCAATTCCCGGTAGGATTATTAGGGGAGCACAGAAAGATCATTTTAGTATTGGCATCTATCGAATTCAGGACCCCTTTTACGTCTAATGTAAAGGAGGGCGTCAATAAGACCTTCCTGTTCTCAATATTATTAAGTGATGCCAGAACACTGTACATACCATAGGTAGGTGGTACTGTAATGACATTGTCTTTTGATGGCTCGCAAAAGGCACGGAAAAGCAGGTCGAGTACTTCGTCACTGCCATTTCCTAGTAATATATGGTCTTGCTGAATCCCTTTTATACCTGCCAAGGCTGATTTCAGGGATCGTTGTTGCGGATCAGGATAACGATTTAAACCATTTTCATTTGGATTCTCATTGGCATCCATAAAGATCTTCTCAGAACCATCTGAAACGTACTCATCCCTGGCCGAAGAATACGGTGTCATGGCCCTTACATTTTCCCGAATCAACCGATTCAAGTCAAAAATCAAGATCTCTTTCTCGTTTTTCATGGATTCAACGAATTAGTTTACAGTTTCCTTTAATTTGTTTAAACGAAGCGTAACCGCATTTTTGTGTGCTTCCAATCCTTCTGCTTCTGCCATTATTTCTATGGTTTCACCCAATGAAAGGATGCCTTTTTCAGATATCTTCTGAAAGGTGATACTCTTCATAAAGCTGTCCAAATTTACTCCACTATACTGTTTAGCATAGCCATTAGTGGGTAAGGTATGATTGGTTCCGGAAGCATAATCTCCGGCACTTTCCGGGGTGTAATTTCCTATAAAAACTGAACCTGCATTGGCTGTATTTTCCAAATAGAACTGTTCATCCTTTACACAGAGAATATAGTGTTCAGGGCCGTACTCATTGATCAATGCAACAGCTTCTGCATCTGTTGAAACAAAGATAAGTTTGCTATTTTCGATCGCTTTTCGTGCAATCTCCTTTCTGGGAAGTTGCTCTAGTTGCAGCTCTACTTCTTTCTCCACTTCCCCCAACATTTTTTTCGAAGTAGATACGAGAATTACCTGGCTGTCTGTTCCGTGTTCAGCCTGACTCAAAAGATCGGATGCAACAAAACTTGGCTCCGCCGAATCATCTGCCATTACCAGCAACTCACTGGGTCCGGCTGGCATGTCTATTGAAATACCGTACTTCGTTGCCAACTGCTTGGCTACAGTAACATATTGGTTCCCCGGACCAAATATCTTATAAACTTTCGGTATACTTTGAGTACCAAAAGTTAGAGCTGCTATGGCCTGTATACCTCCCACTTTAAAAATCCTGGTTATTCCGCAAAGCTTTGCCGTATATATCACAACTGCCGGCAGACCTCCATTCTTATCCGGAGGCGAGCAGAGTACTATCTCATTGCAACCCGCTATTTTCGCCGGAATAGCCAACATTAAAATTGTTGAGAACAAGGGTGCCGTACCTCCCGGAATATAAAGTCCAACTTTTTGGATGGGTCGCTTTTCCTGCCAGCATTCTACTCCCGGTGATGTTTCAATCCTTACGGCAGGCGTTATTTGAGCTTCGTGAAAACGTTTAATATTCTTGTAAGCTTTTTGAATTGCCATCTTCAGAGGTTCTGAAAGCGATTCCTCAGCCACATCAAAGGCGTCCTCTCCTACTTGCAGGTCTTTTACAGCTACCCCATCAAACTTTTGCGTATAAGTTCTCAGTGCCTCATCGCCTTTTTGCTGAACATCTGTGAAAATAGTATTTACTGTTGCCTCAATATCTCCAACCGTTTGGGTTGGTCTGGCGAGTATGGATTCCCATTCGTTTCGTTTCGGATCATATATCTTATTCATGGGGATCTTAGATTAGCATTTTTTCAATAGGGCAAACCAAAATTCCTTCTGCGCCAGCCTGTCTTAATTCGTCTATTACCTCCCAGAAGGTATCTTTATTGATGACGGTGTGTACAGAACTCCATCCCTCTTCTGCCAAAGGCAATACAGTTGGACTCCTCATCCCTGGCAGTAACTCTATAATAGTATCGAGATTGTCATTTGGTACGTTCATCAAAACGTATTTGGACTGTCTTGCTGCAAGAACGGACCGAATCCTGAATTGCAGTTGATTTAAAATCTCTTTCTGTTCTGAACCTATTTCAGGGGATACGGCCAACACTGCCTCACTGGTCAGTATCTTCTCTACCTCTTTTAAATTATTCTTAAACAGGGTGCTTCCACTGGAAACAATATCACAAATAGCATCGGCTAAGCCAATGTTCGGAGCGATCTCAACAGAACCATTAATAATGTGCATCTCAGCACTAATCCCCTGGCTTTTGAGATAATTCTCCACAGTATTGGGATATGATGTTGCTATGCGCATCCCCTGCAGGTCCGATATAGAAGTATATTTGAAAGATTTAGGCACTGCCAATGAAACCCGGCACTTTGAGAATCCCAATTTTTCAACTACCTGTATGTCCTCGCCCTTTTCAACCAAAACATTCTCTCCAATTATGGCGATATCTACAACCCCATCTCGCAGGTATTGAGGAATGTCCCCATTTCTGAGATAGAATACCTCCATAGGAAAATTACGTGATGAGGCCTTTAACTGATCTTTGCCATTATCGATAGAGATCCCGCAGTCTTTGAGAATATTCAGAGAATCTTCATTTAATCGACCTGATTTCTGTATGGCTATCTTTAATTTCATGTCTGCTTTACTTTTTATTCTTTGAACTAAAAACAAAACCCGTTTGATTGCTCAAACGGGTCCGGATATGGTATAAATACAACATTACATTCCTAACCTGCCTGAGGGCAAGAGTCAGAGTGATGATGTGTATTATTGTTTCTCATAGAGCAGCAAATGTAAAATTTATTTTCAATCTACAAAAATTTACGCTTACTAATTATTTCCCAATATCAAAGGCAAGCCTGAGTCTCCGGAGCCCACCACAACTACTTTGGCATTTGGTGATTCCGAGAGTTTTAAGGTAGCTTC
>JABDQS010000162.1 GCA_013042125.1 Eudoraea sp. | reverse complement strand
AAGCAGAATTGACCCTTGACGGACGTAAGATGATAGAAGGGAAAGATTACGAGCTCAAAGAAGGAGGCGTAAATCTATTGATAGGAGCAGGTAGTGCTGGTGATCACGAGATCTCAGGTACCTTATTCTATATGCAAGACGGTGTGGAAACAGAAGTTCCTGTAAAGAATTCGTTTGCTACCATATCTAAACCTGATGCAGCAGTTATTTCTGCTGATAAGATGAACGTGGTATATCGCGGGGTTGCAAACCCTATGACGATTTCTATCCCTGGAATTCCTGATAATAAAGTATCTGCAAGCGCATCTGGTCTGAAAAGACTTAGTGGAAGCAAGTATATCATGAATCCCGGAAAAGGAAGAACCGTAACCATCAATGCTTCTGGTGTATTGCCAGATGGTAAGCGTATCAGTACGCCTGCAACATTCAGGATCAAGGATATCCCAAGACCTGCAGGAACGGTACGTGGTGAATCTGGTAGTTCCAAAATGCCTAGACGTAATATGGAAATTGCTACCATCGGAGCCTTGTTGGAAGACTTTGACTTTGACCTGAATCTTGCAGTAAGCGGATTTAAATTTAAAGTTCCCGGTCAGCCGTCAGTAGTGGTAAAAGGAAACAAATTAGATAGTAGAGCAAAGTCTGCCCTGAAAAGAGCTAAACGAGGTGATGCTGTACAAGTATTTGATATTGAAGCCTATATTACAAATAACAGGACCTACAAGCTTAAGAAAGTATCTCCGGTTGTTGTGGAGATCACACAATAAGAATAGTTAGTTAAATTGAATTTTATGAATTGGAAGAATGTTTTAATTGTTGGAGCCGTTTCTTTGCTACCAATGTCCATCGTAGCTCAGGCGAATATCCTGAACGCTAAGAAACCGGAGGAGATTGGAAAGAAGACTCAGAACCAGTTGGCTATGGACGATGATGTGCCCTTAGATTATGGGTATGTGGATGATAGAGATATTCTCTGGTCCAAGACCATCTGGGAGGTTGTCGATCTTGATGAGCGGGTGAATTTCGCTCTCTACTATCCAACGGATACGGTCGATATCGGAGCTGATAGAAGATCGCTCTACGATGTTTTTCTAAAGAACATCAGGAACGGAAAACTGAAAGATGTCTACGTGGATTCTTATTTCACTGAAAGAAGGAAATTCGAAGACCTCAAAGCAACCCTCACAAGGGTAGATACTACAGATCTGGGATACGAACAGATAAATGCCGGAGAAGCGCTTTCTCCCGAATATGTTAACAGGAGAGAGATCACTGCGGCAGATATTGAAGAGTATCGTATAAAAGGTATTTGGTATTTTGACAAGCGCCAGGGAGAATTGAAGTATCGCCTCCTGGGGATTGCACCAGTTGCTCCGGATGTTAACTTTGTGGATGACGAATCCATGAACCCTGCCGATAATAAGGTAGAGTTGTTCTGGGTATGGTTCCCAAGTGCACGGAAGATACTGCATGACGCCAAGGTGTTTAACCAGCGAAATTCCGCACAGCCTATTTCATTCGATATGTTATTGAATGCCAGGAGGTTTAACGCGGTCATTTATAGGGAGGACAACGTTCACGGAGACCGTTCTATTGATGATTATGTAGCCGAAAATGCATTGTTCCAGTTACTGGAGTCTAATCGTATCAAAGAAGCGATAAGAGACAGGGAGCAAGACATGTGGGCCTATTAAGACGCACAACTTTATTCCAATTCGATTATAAAATGGAAACGCCGCTCATAAAAGAGCGGCGTTTTTTATTTTTGTGCCATGGTAGATTACCTTGTGGTAGGTCTGGGATTGGCCGGCATTTCCTTTTGTGAGGCCCTTGAACAACACGGGAGAACGTTCCGGGTGGTCAGTGATGAATCCCAACAAGCCTCCATTGTTGCCGGCGGTTTGTATAATCCTGTCATTCTTAAACGATTTACACTTGCCTGGAAGGCACATGAACAGTTAGAACAGCTCTTACCCTTCTATTCAAACCTGGAAGAGAAACTAGGGGTAACTCTGGATCACCGACTTCGAGTCTTGCGAAGATTTGCAGGTATTGAAGAACAAAACTCATGGTTCGAGGCTTCAGACAAGCCGGCATTGAGTTCTTTGATGTCAACATCATTGGTTACCAATACAAATAATTCAATTCACGCCCCCTGGAGATATGGAGAGGTCCTGGGAACCGGACGTATAGATACCCGACTCTTACTTTCTTCCTATACTACCTATTTAGTGGAGAAAGATCTTCTGTTCACGGAATCTTTTCAATTTGATCGACTGGAGATAAAGGAGAATGAAATAGTGTATAAGGACCTTCGGGCCAGACATCTGGTATTTGCCACGGGTTTTGGACTGCAACAGAACCCTTATTTCAACTACCTCCCCCTAAATGGCACAAAAGGCGAATTGCTAACTATTAAAGCTCCGGAACTAAAAGAAACAAGTGTCATTAAATCTTCAGTATTCATTATTCCCCTCGGCGAAGACACCTACCGCATTGGTGCCACCTATAAATGGCAGGATAAGACCAATGAGCCTACTGCAGAGGCGAGGGAGGAACTGGAAACAAAGTTGAAGACCTTTCTTAAATGTGAGTATGAGGTGATACATCATGCTGCAGGAATACGCCCTACAGTGGCAGACAGAAGACCTTTGGTTGGGCAGCATCCCATTCATAAACACCTCTTTGTGCTCAATGGCTTTGGCTCCAGGGGAGTCATGATTGCCCCGTACGCATCTAAGGCCTTATTTAACTTTATTGAAAATGATGAGGAATTAAATCCTGAAATGGATATATCCAGGTTCAGAAAGCGATATGAAAAACGGTTAGCTCTTTGAGGCACTGGGATCATAATTCATAAAGATATTGATCCAAATATTTCTGGATAAACGGATAATAACGGGTAGAAAAACAACCATAGTGATCACAATACTAATAAAAGTGGTCTTTATACTAGCCTTAAACAACAAAAAGGAGATCACAAAAGCGGCTACTGCAAAGGCAATCCCTACCGCATAGCTCACATACATGGCTCCGTAAAAGAAAGATGGTTCTATCTTGTACTTGGTATTGCAATGGGAACAGCGTTCATGCATCTTAAAAAGTGAACCCATCCTATAAGGGTTCTGATAGGCATACATACTCTCCATGTGGC
>JABDQS010000161.1 GCA_013042125.1 Eudoraea sp. | reverse complement strand
CTTCCAATACTGTGTGATATCCACAATAGTGGCAACGCAATTGCTTCTTTGACTGGTGGTAAGTTAAACTAACATCACAATTTGGGCATTGGGGCGCATGGCCACAGGTTGTACACTCTACAATTGGGGCATATCCCCTCCTGTTTTGGAATAAGATCACCTGCTCTTTTAAATTTAGCGTTTCCGATATTTCCCCGATAAGTCTTTCAGAAAAATGACCTTTCATTCTTTTTTTTCTGGACGCTTCCTTGATATCTACCAATTCAATTTCTGGCAATTGTACACCTCCGTATCGCTGATCCATAAAGGCATATCCATATTTGCCTTTTTGAACATTGTAATAACTTTCAAGACTCGGAGTGGCCGAACCCAGTATGACTTTGGCATTGTGAAGGGTTGCCAGCACAATAGCCGAATCCCTGGCATGATACCTGGGCGCTGGATCGTACTGTTTGAATGAATTTTCATGTTCCTCATCAATTATCACCAGTCCAAGCTTCGAAAAAGGAAGAAAAAGGGAAGACCTTGCGCCAATAACGATCTGCGCTTTAGAAGCGTTGTTCAAGACATTGTTCCAGACCTCCACCCGTTCATTCTGACTGTATTTAGAATGAAAAACCGCCACTTTTTCCCCAAAATATGCCTGTAATCGTTCAATAAGTTGTGTCGTCAACGCAATTTCCGGAAGAAGGTATAAGACTTGTTTTCCTTGCCCCAAGTATTCCTCCATTAATTTTACATAGACCTCTGTTTTTCCTGAAGATGTAACCCCATGAAGCAGTGCCACTTGTTTATCTACAAGAGAGGACCTTAGTTGTTGTAAACAGGCTTTCTGAAAATCACTCAATTTGATACCGGCCATGGATGCTTCTTCTCCTTCAAAAATTACCCTGTCTATAACCAGCAACTGTTCTTCCAGAATTCCTTTCTCTTTCAAGGTTTTTATAATTGCGGAAGAAGCTCCGCTTTTATTCTGTAACTCGGTAGCAGGAATTGGTTTTTTGGTCATCGCCTGAAGTTGGAACAAAGTCAAAAGTACTTCCCGTTGCTTGGGCGCCCTGCTCAGCTCTTCAAGAAGTTCGCTTAATGCGTCCTCCGAGCTGAATTTATCGTGTAAACGAACCGTACGCAACTGCTTTGGCTTGTATTGTTCATGTAAGGTCTCTTTTAGCAGTATGTACTTCTTCCTCAACATGCTATTGAGCAATGGCAATACCGTCTTTTTGTCTAGAATAGCACTTACATCATTGATCTTCAGGGATGGTTGATGTTCCAGGGCTTCCAGTACCATGAACTCATGGTCATTCAGAGCTGATTCATCTGGTTGTATCGTATTGTTTTTCAGGACAAGCGTTTCGCTTTCCAATAAAAATGCACTGGGGACCGCCGTACGGAATACTTCACCCAGGGTACACATATAATACCGGGCCATCCACTGCCAATGATCTAATTGCAGATGAGAGACCAGTGGCACTGTATCGATCAATTCATGAATTTCCTTAGCCTCATACACTTTTGGCGGTTCTGAATGAACCTGATATACCAGGGCTGTATAGATCTTAGATTTTCCGAACGGAACGGCCACTCTCATCCCTTTCTTCATAAGCATAGCAGTATGCTCTGAAACCGAGTAGGTGAACAGTTTCTCAAGAGGAATTGGCAAGATCACATCAACGAAATACTCCATAATACCTGCTTAAGAAGAGACTTCTTCCGTATTCATATTCTGTTTGAGACTATTGATGGTGGCATTCAACTCAAAGCCTAATAAAAGAATATTTGAGTTTAACCAGATATAGACCATCAGGATCAACAATCCCCCCAGAGCTCCGTATAACTCGTTATATCGGGCAAATGTGTCAATATATACTCCAAACAAATAAGAAGTGAGTAAAAAGAGCAAGGCGGTCATAAGCGCTCCATACGAGAAAAAACGAGCTTGCTTTCCTTCAGCAGTTCCAAAATAGTACAGTATGGCGGTTGTGAAGTAAGACAAAACCGCAAAGAACAAAATCTTACCTGCCCTGGCGCCAGTTAGATCATTGGGGTCTAATTCAATCCCACTAGATTCGGCTGCCCAAACATTTAAATACTCCAGGGTGTATTCAAAGTAAACGAAGGCTACTGCTCCCGCCATTAATAAAAAGGACAGAATGATCCCTACCATTAGAGCATACGCATATTGCTTAAAGAAATTGCGGGTTAGAACTATATGGTATGATGTTTCAAATCCTCCAAATATGGCATTAACTCCATTGGTCATTAAAAAAATAGACAATACAAAGGCAGAGGAAAGCAACCCCCCTTGTTTCTGATCCTTGATCTGTGTATAGATCTCCCCAAAATACTCCCCTGTAGCCGTGGGTAGAAAGGATTCAAGGAATCGTAAGAATTGCGTATCAAAATCCTGATTGCCCACACTTACAAATGGTATAATGAATGGTATTAAAGTTATCATGAAAATAAGGAGAGGGAACAGCGCCATAAAAAGGCTAAAAGCAATGGAACTGGCTCGTGTGGAAAGTGCCCCCTGCACAATACCAATGATGTACATTTCCATAAGGTCATAGAGAGACAGACCTTGCAACCCTACTAGTTTGACCTTCTTGAGCAGTGCAACAATCCAATTGATGACCGGTATATTTTTTAATTTATCCTCTACCTCTTTTGTCATCTAGACTGCTTTAAGACTCAGATCCTTATTGCTCACAGAATGTGTGAGTGCTCCGGATGAAATATAATTTACCCCACATTCAGCGTATTTTCTAATGGTTTGCGCAGTGATCCCCCCGGATGATTCTGTAAGACACTTATCTCCTATCTGTTCTACGGCCTTTCGGGTATCATCATAATTAAAATTATCTAGCAGGATGCGATAGACGCCATCCGATCGCAGGATCTCTTCCACTTCTGCAAGATTCCTGGCTTCAACTATGATCTTTAAGTTTTTCTGATGTTCATTCAGATACCTTTTTGTTTTATCGATCGCCTTGGTAATACCTCCTGCAAAATCTATATGGTTATCCTTTAACATAACCATGTCATACAAGGCGAAACGATGGTTCTCCCCTCCCCCAATCTTTACGGCCCACTTTTCGATAGCCCTGATCCCGGGGGTTGTCTTCCTTGTATCCAGTATCCTGGTTTTGGTTCCTTCCAAAAGAGCAACGTATTGTGCAGTCTTTGTCGCTATCGCACTCATTCTTTGCATAGCATTAAGAACAAGTCTTTCTGCCTTTAAAATGCTTTGTGATGAGCCGCTAACATGGAAAACAATATCTCCATATCGTACTTTCTGTCCATCGTGAACCAGGATCTCAAGTTTGAGATCGGGATCTACATAATGAAACACTTGTCTGGCAAAATCCACTCCGGCAATTACACATTCTTCCTTCACCAGAAGCTTTGCCTTACCTTTAGCTTCCTCGGGAATGCAGGCAAGGGAACTGTGATCCCCATCACCCACATCCTCTCTGATACTATTTTGTATTATCTGTTGTATTTCTTTGTTGAATGCTTCTTCGGAAATCATGAATATCAATTCTATCGGATAAAATTACTAAAAACAAACACGAATAAAGAATCTGAATTTCCCGAAAATTTTACCTTTGGCTTATGAAAATAAAACTGCTGGTTGTAGGTAAAACAGACCATAAGGGATTGCAGACCATGATTTCGGACTACGAGAAAAGACTACGGCATTATGTAAAATATGAAATGGAGGTTATCCCGGCTCTGAAGGCTGCCAAGAACTTATCTACTCTAGAACAAAAGGACAAAGAGGGGGATGCCATTCTATCGAGGATATCTCCTTCTGATTTGATCATATTATTAGATGAACAAGGCAAACAATACACTTCGGTGGATTTTGCTAAGTATTTACAAAAACTCATGAATGCTGGTACAAGGCAACTTGTCTTTCTAGTGGGAGGACCATATGGTTTTAGCGATGCTGTTCAATCAAGAGCTCAGTACAAAATGAGTCTTTCACGAATGACCTTTTCTCATCAAATGGTTCGATTATTCTTTGTTGAGCAGCTATACCGCGGGTTTACCATTTTGCGAAATGAGCCCTACCATCATCAATAAAGCACCCTGAATTTAAGGGTGTGCTCAACTTTTTTAAGGGCTTTAATGACCTCTTTATTATAGTCTTTATCAATATCTGTGATTACATACCCCAATTCTTTATTCGTAGATAAATACTGACCTGAGATATTCATTTCGTAAAGGGCCAACACATCATTGATATGGGCCATAACCCCGGGTAAATTTCGGTGAATATGGAGGAATCTATGTGCGTTGCTTTGCTTGGGAAGCCTGATATTTGGAAAGTTCAAGGCGTCTACCGTATTCCCGGAATTGATATAGGACATAATTTTATTAGGTACAAAATCTGCTATATTCATTTGTGCCTCTTCTGTGCTCCCGCCAATATGCGGTGTCAGGATAACATTTGGAATACCTTGTAAAGGTGTCTTAAAAGAACCATTACGCCCGGGTTCTTCTGGAAATACATCAACCGCAGCTCCACCTAGTTTCTTGCTTTTCAATGCATTCTCCAATGCCGGGATATCGACTACAAAACCTCTGGAAAGATTTATCAGTAGTGCCCCATCACGCATTTGATTCATTTCTCGTTCACCTATGAAATTACGATTAGATTTGTTATCATCTATATGCAACGAAACAACATCCGAGACATTGAGAAGATCCTCCAGGCTATTGCATTTTACGGCATTACCTAAAGCGAGCCGGTCTTCCAGATCGTAGTAATAAACGCGCATACCAATAGCTTCTGCAAGAACAGATAATTGTTTTCCAATATTGCCATATCCAATTATACCCAAGTTCTTTCCTCGTACTTCCCTTGAATTATTGGCTGATTTATTCCATTTTCCCTCGTGGATCTCAACACTTCTTGGAAAGATATTGCGCATCAGCATTATGATCTGCCCTATAGCCAACTCAACAACAGACCTGGTATTGCTGTATGGGGCATTAAAGACCACCACGCCTTTTTTCTGACAGTAATCCAGATCTATTTGGGTGGTGCCAATGCAAAAGGCACCTACCACAAGTAATTTATTGGCAGCGTCTAAAACTCTGGGAGTGAGCTGTGTCTTAGAACGGATCCCCAGGACATGAACTCCCTTTATTTTTTCTATAAGTTCTTCCTCACTAAGACTACGATCAATTAATTCTACCGAAAACCCATCTTCAGAAAGATTATCAAAAGCAATAGGATGCACATTTTCGAGCAATAAGATCTTAATTCTGTTTTTGGGATATGATAAATTGCGCGGGAGGTCATTCACAAATAAGAATTCGTCCAAATTTGGTGTCACATGATCAGCATTAGAGGCAGCTTTTTCTCTGTGAACATTTTCTGTGTAGGCAAAGAATTTATGAGCTATACCGGCTTCACGCATCACATAGTCACTATATCCATCGCCTATGACCTGAACTTCTCCATCAAGGTTGAGTTGTCGTAAACATTCTATCTTCCCATTGTGACTTGCCAGCACGTTGTCCTCATCAAATCCCACAATGTTCCCATCTTCGTCCAAGTCGAACGTATTGGCATAGACCCTGTCAGAAGGTATGTTGTATTCCTTTACAATAGGATCAATGAACTCTTTAAAACCACATGAGATCACATAAATGTCCTCTGAATATTTTTCAAAAAATTCTTTGTTGGAAGCAATAGACTTGGAGATCTTCTTCTTTAACTCTTTTACCAAGGGTTCAAGATGTCTTTTATTTGCCTTTAATAAGCGTATTCTACGCTCGAGGGATTCCGTGAATGAAATATCCCCGTCTATCCCCAAATTAGTTATATGTTGAATTTCCTTAATTACCTCATCGCGTTCTTCACGTCCATGCAGGGTCATTTCTGCAAGGACATCCAGGGCCTCCACCCTGGTTAAGGTACTATCAAAATCAAAAACATACTTTCTTCCCACAATTATCAAACTTTGTAATTTCCAGGATGTAAAAGTAGAAATTTAAAAGAACCCAAGAATGAATTTGGAACAAAACTAACAGTTCTGTGGCAGGAAGATTGTTTTACTAAATTATTCGTTTCTTTAGACCTATAAAAATTGGAAAATGATAATGTTTGTCAACATCATTTCCGGACCCGTACTATAAAACCATACTCATGAAAAAATTATTGAAGTTCCTTAAGATCATCATCCTATCTGTTGTTGTTGTTCTTCTGTTGGGGTATGCCATCGTTTATTTCAAAATGAAGTTGGATTCTAATGCGAACTATGATCTACTGGGGTCTGAAGCAGCAGTATTGAAAAGAAGGGGTATGGAATTCCGTGATCTAAATAAGAATGGGGATTTAGACATCTACGAGGACAGGGATAGATCAGTGGATGAAAGGGTACAGGATCTTCTGGATCAAATGACCCTGGAGGAAAAGGCCGGAACACTTTTTATCACTATGATCGGCTCAACACCGGATGGTGAACCCTTGGAAACCCCTGTTCTTTCTACTAATATCATGACCTTAGGTCTGTCTTTTTTTCTTCCCTCAAACTCGGAATTGATCGCCAGGAAGAAAATGAATAGTTTTAATATTCTCACTTCCACAGAGGCCGTCAAAATGGCGAAATACAACAACACTATTCAAAAGATGGCAGAGCGCACCAGGCTGGGAATACCGATCACCTTAGCCACTGATCCCAGACATGGAACAGAGAACAATCCGGGTGCAGCCATTTTCACACCTGCTTTTTCTCAATGGCCCACATCTTTGGGCCTCGCAGCAACCAGGGATACCGTAATGGTAAGGGAATTTGGAGATATTGCACGCCAGGAATACCTGTCTGTGGGAATCAGACTGGCGTTGCACCCAATGGCCGATTTAGCGACTGAACCGCGCTGGGGCAGGACTAACGGAACCTTTGGTGAGAATGCCGACCTTTCTTCGGTAATGACAAAGGCTTACGTCCTGGGTTTTCAGGGCGATTCTCTGAATACCCAGAGTGTTGCCTGTATGACAAAGCATTTTTCTGGCGGAGGACCCCAGAAAGATGGAGAAGACGCACATTTCCCTTACGGAAAGGAACAAGTGTATCCTGGAAATAATTTCGATTATCATGTAAAGCCATTTATTGAAGGTGCTTTCCCGGCCAAAACCGCACAGATCATGCCATATTATGGCATTCCCGTTGATCAGACAAGTGAAAATGTCGCTTTTGCCTTTAACAAGGAAATAATTACCGGGTTATTGAGGGATTCGCTCCAATTTGATGGGGTGGTTTGTACGGATTGGAATATCATAACAGACTCTAATATAAGTGAAGGAAGAGCCTGGGGAGTAGAAGATCTGAGTATAAAAGAACGAGTCAAAAAGGTGATTGACGCAGGATGTGACCAGTTTGGAGGTGAAAGTATTCCTGAGGTCATTGTGGAACTTGTAAGAGAAGGAAGCATTTCCATTGAACGCCTCGATTCTTCTGTAAAAAGGGTGCTTCGTGATAAATTTCGATTAGGACTTTTTGATGATCCCTACGTCAGTGTAAAAGCTTCCGGGGAAATCGCAGGAAATCCTAAGTTCAGGGAAATGGGTAAAAATGCCCAGGCCAAATCATCGGTATTACTTAAAAATGAGGGACTATTGCCTTTAAAGAAAGGAACGAAGGTCTATGTGGAGGGTATTAAGGACACAAGCACACTAATGAATTATGGACTTGTCGTAAATTCTGCAGACGAGGCCGATGTTATCATCAAAAGACTTACTACCCCATACGATCCAAGGACGGGATCTATAGTTGAACGATTTTTTCATCAGGGCCGCTTGTACTATACCCAGGAAGAGCTGAATGAAATTCTTTTGTTGATCTCAAAAAAACCCACCATTGCAGTAGTCAATCTTGAACGACCTGCTATCCTGACCGAGATCAATGAGGCTAGTGGCGCAATGATAGCTGAGTTTGGCACCAGTGATGAAGTTTTGGCTGAACTCTTGTTTGGGAAGATGGTGCCGGAAGGCAAACTACCTTTTGAATTACCATCATCCTGGGAAGCAGTATTGGAGCAAAAGGAAGATGTGCCTTATGATTCCAAGGATCCGCTATATCAGTATGGACATGGTTTGAGATACTAGCGGTATTATTTTAATATGAGTATGCCGTATAGATCAATCCTGTTATAATAGCCAATCCAAAACTGAGCAAGGTCCCTATTAATATGTACTCCGTTAGTTTACGACTGTTACTTTCTTTAAGATCGTTAAATCTAAAGACCGATTTGGCGGTTATAAGGAGTCCAATCCCCTCCCATCGGCCCGTGATAACGAAAATAAAGACAAAAAGTCGTTCTATCATTCCAATATACTTTCCTGCATTTGGAAGGGATTTATGGTCTAGCGGAATTTGGCTAGACATTTTCTCAAGTAGGATGTTCATGATGATGGCAGAGGGCGTAGTCAGAAAAAAGATGGCCGTGATCAACCCCCAGTCCATAAGTCCAAGCAGGTAACTGGCCTGACCTATCACATTGCCGTAATAAGCACACCCAAAGATGATCACAATATGGAATGCCTGATCAATAAAAAAGGAGATGCTTTTGTTTGAAAACCATTTTGAAGAGTACAATTTTCCTAGATCGATCACATAATGAGACAAGGCAATTACCAAGGCTATTTTCCAATAAGAAATATCAAAAAACACGATCAGCACCAGGAAAAAATGTATCAATACATGCGCATACAGATACTTTGAACCTATTTTGTTTGCCTCTTTATGAATTACCCATTTGGTAGGTTGAAGAAGAAAATCGCCCAACAAATGAGCTAATAAAAGTTTAACAAATACGATCATGAAGTAATATTTATAATTGTTTGTTTGTAGAATTCCAGTAGTTCTTGTAACAAATGCATTCTGGCTCTTTTTTGTCTTTGACTAACGGCCGACTGTTGGATCTTAAAATGGCTGGCCATTGCTTGTTGAGAACTTTCGGGATGTTGTAATGTCCAGGTTACCGTATTGGCAGACACCGGACTCCAATCATCCATGAAATCGAGTGCTAATTTGATCATCAGGTTAAGTTTGTGGTCCTGGGTTTTATTACCACTTACCAAAGCCAGCGTTCGTTTTTCTTCTTTTAAGGTCTCAAACATTCGTCCGGACCGTTTGTATGCAGTTCCGTTTGCCTCGGTAATTCTCCCTCCGGAATAGGTTTCATCACCTATGCCTATGGCGATACGCACATCTAAATTTTTTACCGATTTGATCATAGCTTTTAATTGTATAGCTGCTTCCAATGCAGCTACGGGTGAAGTCTTTAATTGAAATTCATCACCCCTATAAATATCCCAAATTTCTGGCTGTTCCCCGTACTTCTTCAGCACCTTTTTTAATAAGGGCATCCAAATTGAAGAGGGATACTGCTCCGAATTCACGATATCTCCTGTGATAACTGCGATCATTTATTATAAGTTATATAGCTAATATATAGTATTATAAGTTTATATGCTAATATATAAAACTATAAGTTGATAAAAAAATTGCCTTGACACCAAAAAGAGCTCGTTTAAGCTTAAAACCAGCGTCTCACCCGAAGACAATATTGCCCATAGATCTTGCCAAATTTCTTTAGAAGAATTGTTTCCTCCGGGATTATCTGCAATCTGTTCATGACAGATACAAATCCTGCAGCCAGAATGGTATTAAAGGCGTTACCTAACCACAATCCCCAGGCCAGAAGTACAAGCAAAAGAGCTAGATACATAGGATTTCGTGAAAACGAATACACCCCCTTGGTCTCAAGAACCTCAGTGCGATCTGGTTCTCTGGGATCTATTGTTGTACGAGCTCTGTAGAATTGCCACAAGGCAGCAACACCAATAAGAAAGGCCAATGCCAGCAAGACAGCCATCAAATAAAAACGGCCAAAGAAATCAAAATATCCCACCTGCAGGAAGATCCCGAGAAGATACATACAAAGCGCGGAGAAAAGAAAAATTAGAACGGGTGGAATTCTTAATTGCATTGACTGAAAATAAGGGATCCTAAAATTACTACTTTTGACCAGGTTCAATCGCTTCATTTCGAAATTTTAGCCATGGAATTAATATTTGCCACCCATAACAAGCATAAACTCTTAGAAATTGGCTCTCTTCTGCCAAAAAATATAAGCTTAAGATCATTAGATGCTATCGGCTGTACTGAAGACATCCCGGAAACCTCAGAAACTCTGGAAGGGAATGCCCTTTTGAAAGCCCAGTACGTTTTAGACCACTATGGACTTTCGTGTTTTGCAGACGATACCGGGCTGGAAGTGCATGTATTGAACGGTGCCCCCGGGGTCTATTCTGCCAGATATGCAGGAGAACCTAAGAACGAGGAAAGAAATATTGAAAAATTACTAGGTCAATTACATGGACTGAAAGACAGGCGCGCCCAATTCACTACGATCATTGCCCTTTGCTTGGGGAAAGAGACCCATTTCTTTAAAGGAGTAATTGAAGGTGTTATCACCGCTAACCCCAGGGGATCGAATGGTTTTGGTTACGATCCCGTTTTTCAGGCAGACGGCATGGACAAAACCTTTGCGGAGCTAACTTTTGAGGAGAAGAATCGATTAAGCCATCGTGCCCGCGCTTTCTCTAAACTCGTAAGTTACCTGGAAGCGATCAAAGAAGAATAACCAGGCGCAGCTTAGAAATAGTGGCCATTCTCCCCTCTTGTCAATTATTAGCAGTACCTTTGCCGCTTAATTGAAGCCGCTGGTATAGCATGTGTTGCGCTGAGTATCAT
>JABDQS010000147.1 GCA_013042125.1 Eudoraea sp. | reverse complement strand
CAGCAGGACTGGTAATGAGATGGTATATTTCAGGTCATGCTCCCTGGAGTGACGCCTATGAAAGCATTCTTTACGTATCCTGGGCTACCCTGGCTATGGGGCTTGCCCTGGGTCGTAAAAGCAATATGACCATTGCCGCCTCCACCTTTGTGACGGCTATGTTACTTTGGATCGCTCACCAAAGCTGGGTAGATCCGTCCATCGCTAATCTGGTTCCGGTATTGGACAGCTACTGGCTTATGATCCACGTAGCAGTAATTGTTGGAAGTTATGGTCCGCTAACCGTTGGTATGATCCTGGGTGTGGTTTCCTTATTACTTATTATCCTTACTAACCAGAAGAATAAAAAGCGGATGGATGTAACCCTGAAGGAACTTACTATTGTCAATGAATTAGCCCTTACAGTAGGACTCATTATGCTTACCATTGGGAATTTCCTTGGTGGACAATGGGCCAATGAAAGTTGGGGAAGGTATTGGGGCTGGGACCCTAAAGAGACATGGGCTTTGATCTCTATCATGATCTATGCTTTTGTTATTCATACCCGACTAGTACCGGGCTTACGCGGTAGATGGACCTTTAATTTCCTGAGTATTGTGGCCTTTGCCAGCATCATGATGACCTACTTTGGTGTAAATTTCTATTTAGTAGGACTACACAGTTATGCCAGTGGAGCCCAGGTTATAACGCCAACTTTTATTTGGTACACTGTATTTGGAGTATTGTTGTTGGGCGGGATCAGTTTCTGGCGATATAAGGTCAATTATACCAAATAGTTTCCAACCATAATTGTACTATAGTTTTAATATTTTCAAGAATTTCCGAGTTTTTGAACTTCAGCTGATTTTAATATTTTTAAAGAAATATTAATAGTAATCGGGCATGGGCAAATTCAAACTAAATTGGAATACTGAAAAAATTCTTGGGATATCGGCTATGAGTATTAGCTTTATTACCCTGATCATATTTGTTTACCAGACTAATTTGATGAGTAAGCAGAACTACCTGTCTATACTGCCTTATCTGCAGGTTTCCACTTCAAATAATGCAGCTGAAAATAGTTTTACAATCAGTCTATTGAATCATGGCGTAGGACCGGCCATTTTAGAATCAGTAACTATGATACAAGATGGCAAGAGAAATGATCTGGCAGACTATAAAAATGAGATTTTGCCTTATTTGGTCTCTATAAAGCCCTCTTTGGATAGTATCCAATATTTTTCCAGTTCCACCATAGGAAAAGGGATAGCCATACCGGCTAATTCTTCTTACACCCTCTTAAAGATCAAAGAATCACAAAAGGACTATGAAATGTTTACTGCCGGTTTAAATGAACTGGAACAAGATGGTCTGCAATTTGAGATAGTGTATAAATCCATTCAAAATGAACGGTGGATGATCAGCAATATTTCTGATGGCCCCGTTAAATTAGACTGATGTTTTTTAATAAACATAACTGTCAATAAGCTGGTTTATAGTATTTTAGGTGGATATGTGACCTGTATATCTTCCTTATTTCTTTTCTACCTCAAAAAATTTATGCATCTTTAGTGCCTTATGAAGGTATAGAAATTTGTTAGTCATCGTTGTCTTTTCGAAAACAGCTGGTAGTTGCTTTTAACCATCTGTCCAACATTGTAGTCAACTTTTCTTCATTCTACACAATTTCTAAATCATGTCGTTTCAACAAAAAATAACACTAAAAAATCTTTACCAGTATTTTCTAATAGCGGTAAAGGGAAAAGAAACTGAATTTACCTCCGGAAGTATTCGGAAGGCCATTTTTATGCTTTCCATCCCCATGATCCTGGAGATGATGATGGAGTCTATCTTCGCAATTGTAGATATAGCGTATGTTTCTCAGGTCAGTGTGAATGCTGTAGCTACCATAGGCCTTACGGAATCTGTTGTTACCCTGGTCTATGCCATTGCCATAGGATTGAGTATGGCAGCAACTGCTGTTGTGGCCAGACGAATAGGGGAGAAGGATGAAAAAGGCGCCTCACAGGCAGCGGCGCAGGCCATTTTCCTGGGCATTATGGTTGCTGTAATAATAGGTGTTATTGGATTAGTTTATTCTAAGGAGATCCTTTCCCTTATGGGTGGCTCATCTGATCTGATCGCCGAAGGCTATGGATATACCAAGTTACTCATAGGTGGCAATATCACCATAGTGCTGTTGTTTCTCATCAATGCCATTTTTCGCGGCGCCGGAGATGCTTCCATTGCCATGTGGACGCTTATCCTTTCTAACGGACTAAATATCATTCTGGATCCTATATTTATTTTCGGATGGGGTCCTGTTCCGGAATTTGGGGTTATGGGGGCGGCTATTGCTACTAATATAGGCAGGGGAAGCGCGGTGATCTTCCAATTGTATATTTTGTTCCGGGGTGGAAGTAGAATACGACTTTATACTTCAAATCTGGTCCTAAGGCTAAAGATCATGCTGAATTTGATCAGGGTTTCCATGGGAGGAATTGCACAGTTCCTGATCGGTACTTCTAGTTGGGTATTCTTAATGAGGCTTATGGCCGAGTTTGGTAGTGAGGCGCTGGCGGGTTATACAATTGCTATCAGGGTTATGATGTTCACTTTTATGCCGGCCTGGGGAATGAGCAATGCTGCTGCAACCCTGGTAGGGCAAAATCTTGGCGCGAAAAAACCGGATAGAGCAGAAAAATCTGTGTGGATCACGGGGAAATACAATGCTATCTTTATGTTTTGCATTTCCCTGGTCTATCTTGTATTTGCAGAGGGCATTGTCAGACTTTTTACAGACGTCCCAACGGTAATAGAGAATGGCGCACTTTGCTTGCAGGTAGTGGCAGCCGGTTACGTCTTTTACGCCTATGGAATGGTAGTAACACAGGCTTTCAATGGTGCAGGAGATACTCGGACCCCAACCAAGATCAATTTTATTGCCTTCTGGCTCATTCAACTTCCGTTTGCGTATCTGGTATCTCTTTACCTTAATTGGGGGGTTTTAGGTGTTTTTCTAGCCATTACCCTGGCAGAAGTATTGCTTTCTGTTCTGGCTGTTATTTGGTTTAGAAAAGGCTACTGGAAGCAAACAGTGGTTTGAGCTATTTTTGTACCTTTAAGCGCATTAATTAAGCTGTTATGAGTTCAACAAAAAAAGGGATCAACACCATTTGTACACACGTTGGCGAACTGGAAGATAAAACGTGTAAAGGGGCAATTTCTCCTTTGTATATGAGTACTTCCTATGCTTTTGAAGGGGTAGATATAAAGAGGTATCCACGCTATTTCAATACACCAAATCAAATGGCACTTTCCCAAAAAATAGCAGCTTTGGAGCATGCTGAAACAGCCATGATCTTTGGGAGTGGAATGGCAGCTGTTAGTACTTCTATACTTGCATTTTTGCAGGCAGGAGATCATATAATTTTACAACAAATGCTTTATGGTGGGACATACCACCTTATTACGGAACAGTTCGAAAAGTTTGGGATAGAATACTCTTTTGTAGACGGTTCACAGCCCGAAGCATTCGAAAAGGCAATTAGACCTACTACGCGCGTGGTCTATATTGAAACCCCCTCAAACCCTTTATTGACCATTACAGATATCAAAGCCTTTGCCGGTATCGCAAAACGCCATGGGATCATTTCAATGATAGATAATACATTTGCCAGTCCCGTAAATCAAAATCCGATAGATCTAGGGATCGATGTGGTGATCCACAGTGCTACCAAATATATGGGGGGACATTCGGATATACTTGCCGGGGCCGTGGCATGCTCTTCGGAACATATGGAACACATTTTTAACCTTGCCAAGAATTTAGGAGGTAGTCTAAGCGATTATACGGTGTGGTTGTTAGAGCGCAGTCTAAAGACCATGGGAATACGGGTTAAGGCTCAAAATGAGAATGCACAAAAGATGGCAGAATTTCTGGATAAGCATACAGACATTGCTCATGTATATTATCCCGGCCTACCTTCACATCCGGATCATGCACTGGCAAGATCGCAAATGCATGGTTTTGGAGGGATGATGTCTTTTGAATTAAACGAAGAGTTGGATGCTTCACTTTTTCAAGGATCCCTGAAATTAATTAAATCGTCCATGAGTTTGGCAGGAGTGGAGAGTACGGTACTCTCACCCACTCAAACCTCGCATGCACTATTGTCGGCCGAAGAAAGGGCCAGACAAGGAATCAAAGACGGGTTGATTCGTTTTTCAGTCGGGATTGAGGAAACTGCTGATCTTATTGAAGATATTGAACAAGCACTGGCGGCGGTAAAAAAACTACAGATGGCATCTCAGCCATAAGAATAAGTCAAAATTCAAAGAATTTATGAAATTAGATATTTTAGTATTTGGTGCTCATCCGGATGATGCTGAGCTGGGCGCAGCAGGTACCATTGCAAAAGAGATCTCCCTCGGGAAAAAAGTTGGGATCATTGATCTGACCAGGGGAGAATTGGGAACCAGAGGTAGTGCTGAGATCAGGGATAAGGAAGCGAGGGTATCTGCTGAGATCCTGGGAGTTAGTGTTCGGGAAAATATGGAATTTGCAGATGGGTTTTTTGTGAATGACCAACAACATCAATTGGCTCTTATACGAAAGATCAGAATGTACAGACCAGATATTGTTCTTTGCAATGCTATTGAGGACAGACATATAGATCACGCCAGAGGAAGCCAGTTGGTTAGTAATGCCTGTTTCTTAAGTGGATTGATGAAAATTGACACAAAGGCTGAAGGAGATGATCTATGGCAGGAGGCATGGCGCCCCAAGCAGGTGTATCATTACATTCAATGGAAGAATTTAACACCTGATTTTGTTGTAGATATTACAGATGTAATTGATAAGAAAATGGAAGCCATCAATGCGTATGCATCTCAATTTTATGATCCAAAAAGCAAAGAGCCAAGCACACCAATTAGCAGTAAGAACTTTACAGATAGTGTAACTTACAGAGCAAGGGACCTTGGCCGTATGATAGGCGTGGAATATGGAGAGGGATTTACGGTGGAGCGATTTATTGGCGTAAAAAGCCTTGGTGATATATTTTAACTGGCCTGACTATATTTGTTTTCAGCCTTAGGTAAGGTGAAGAAGAATGTGCTTCCTTTTCGTAAGGTACTTTCTACCCAGATACTTCCGCCATTTTTCTCAATCATTTCTTTACAAAGTGATAATCCGAGGCCGGTACCTTTTTCGTTGTTGGTACCGTAGGTAGTTATATTGGCATTTTTCTTAAAAAGTTTTTCTACAGTCATCTTGTCCATACCAACTCCTGTATCGCGCACAGATACTTCCCATAGATCGTCCTTCTCAAGAGCTTTTATGGTGATCATACCGTTATTTGGCGTAAACTTCAGCGCATTGCTGATCAGGTTCCGTACCACAATATCAATTTGATTGCTATCTGACCAAACCAGGGTGTTCCCGGTTAATTCGCTAATAATCTTTATCGATTTAGAATCTGCTACTTCTGAAAGAAGGTTAATGTTCTCATCAACCAAAGATTCCAGCGTTACCACACTTGGTTTTATCTTAGATCCGTGCATTTGAGAATTACCCCATGTAAGGAGGTTGTTGAGGGTAAAATATATGTGGTCTATGTCATTCTTTAATTTTGGGATAAAGTCAAAGAATTCAGTTTTATTCATTTCTCCATCCGTAAACATTTGCAGTAATCCTTGCAAGGCTCCAATAGGCCCCCTGAGGTCGTGCCCTATGATGGAAAAGAGTTTGGTTTTGGTTTCATTACTGTCAGTAAGAGCTGCTTCCTGAATCTCCAGCTTTTCTTTTTTGGCCTGTAATTCTTTGTTTAGTCGTTTTTGAATATTTTCTGCCCTTTTTATGAAGAAGGTTATTATGGCAAAAATGACCATAACAATGATACCGGCATAAATAAGGCCACGTTGTTTTGCCAACGCCTTTTGGTTTTCCTCAATTAAGGCTATTTTCTGTTGGTCATACTCTGCACGCGTTTTTAATAGCGTTAAACTTTTTTTATTCTCATTTCTGTGAAGCGTATCTGTAAGCGACTGATAAATTTCATGAAAAGCAAGAGCTTTTTCGAACTGCTTTTTATTCTTGTTGATATTATATAATGTCCTGGCACATTTTTGTGTTCCTTCCAGGAATTGGATCCTGTTAGAAATATCATAGGCATCCAGGGCATATTTCTGAGAAAGACTGTCTTTTTTCTGGCCAAAATAGGCTTCCGCCATCCCATTGTAAAGATCTATTTTACCTCTATCGTCTTCGAGATCTTCGTGTAAAAGTTCTCCCTGCCGATACCAGTAAAGGGCCCACTGATATTTTTGCTGCTTTAAATAGACCTTACCTTTTATTTCATAGGCATAGGCCAACCAATCCATTATCTTGTGGTCCTCCAGGATGGAGATACTGCGGTTAATACTGAACATGGCGTAGTCTAATTTTCCCATATCAGCATATAGAGAAGCAATATTGCTCAGTGTTTTTCCTGTATTCACTTCATCTGCTATCTCGTCATTCAGCTTTTTAACTTTTTCATAGAATTCCAAAGCCTGATCAAAATCATTTTGAGAGGCATATAGACCGGCAATATTTTCATTTAAAATAGAAAGCATCTCTAACTCATTCTTTTCCTCAGCAAGGTCAATGCCATCTAAAAACATATGCAGGGCCTTGGCATAATCGCCTTTATAGGAGTATTCAGATGCCAGGTTGTTCATTACACGCAGAGTAAGGGCACAATCTTCTGAATTCTTGGCAAGGATGAGTGCCTTGGTATAGTTATTAATGGCCGCAACCCGGGTTCCTTTATCGGAGTAGTAATTGCCCATGCCCAAATAAGATTTGCTTTGGCCTAGCTCATACTCCGCTTTTTGACTTAGCTTTAAGGCTTCTTTTGAAAGGATTAACAGACTGTCTACTGCGTAAAATCGAAGTTCTTTTCCCAGATCATTTAACAGATCGATGTGTACGGGATCTGTATCCTCGAAATTCTCTGAGTTTCGCAGATTTTCAATTAGGCCTTGGATTTCGTCACGCTTCTCATGCTGAGCATTTGCAGGTAGCATGAAAAGAAAGGCAATGCCCACTATGCAAGAATAGCGCAAAGTGGCAAAAAACTTTAGGAATCTGACGAATTTTATATTAGACATGCCAAGGGATCAATCTGGCAATAAAAATAACCGTGAACTAAGGCCAATTCTAATAATTGTTGTGAAACGTCATTTTTTGTGTGTTATATCGATAATTTAACGCGTTTAAACCCAAAAATTAACTTTCGCTAAGAGGAAACCATGCATTCTGCATTTTTATGTTTTCTTTGGGGAGATCTATAAATTGAAAATATCGATTGTTTTATTTGCATGCATTGATCAAAAAAAATTACCTTTGCATTCGCTTCAAATGGTGGTTGTAGCTCAGTTGGTT
>JABDQS010000143.1 GCA_013042125.1 Eudoraea sp. | reverse complement strand
GGCGAGGCGTATAGTTTTCAGGATTTTAACGGGCGGTATAAGCTAAGTTGGGATGAGGACTTTCTATATCTCCTGGTTGAAATTACAGATGATACCCTATATGATGCCCGGAAGGAACCGCTGAAATTATGGTGGGATGATGATTGTGTAGAAGTATTTCTGGATGAGGACAATTCAGGAGGACTACATCAATTCAGCCACAATGCCTTTGCGTATCATATTGCCTTGGACGGCAACGTCGTAGATCTGGCACCCGACAGGGAACCCAGACTTTACAACGAACACATATCTTCTGTCCGGTCTACCATTGGAAAGCTCACCACCTGGGAAATGGCCATCAGGCTCTACAATGACCAGTACAAGGATGATGAAGCAAATATACCGGTGCCTTTAAAGCAAGGTAAGAAGGTAGGCTTCGCATTGGCGTATTGTGATAATGATGGAAGTAAGGAACGGGAAAATTTTATTGGATCGGTATTTGTCCCCGGAGAAGATAAGAATCAGGGGTGGATCAATGCGGATATTTTTGGTACTCTGGTACTGGAAGAGTAGAATTTATTTCAATACAATATTGCTGTAAGAACTGTTCAGTGTAAAGATTTTGGAGGTGGTCCCTTTTCGAGAGAAGCCCGTATAGGAGATTTCTTGCCCACTTTTACTACTACTTAATGACCAGGAAGAAGGATAGTTAAATTCTGATCGGATATTCCTGGCCTGAACTAAAAAGGGGGTTGACGGGAACTCACATTGTAGCTCTCCATTCTGAACCCTTATGTCTAATTTTGTAAAATTAGGATCTACTGCTTTAATAGTGAGCAGACCCAGATCATTCTTACTAATAAGACCTTTAATCAGCTTATTTATTAGAACCTCTGATGAAGTAGCAGTGAGCGTTAATTGTGTTACAGCATCCAGTTCAATTGCCTCTGAAAAACTGGTATTTAAATTACCATACTTCCATTGAGCAACCTTTACGGGGGAATAGGACGCATTGATCTGCGTCCTGTCTCCCTCTATGGTTGTAGCCTGTAAACTGGCATAAGCCAGGGTTGCCTTTAAATTTTTTGTATTGGCCGCCAATTTCACTTCCCCATGACGTACATTCATCTTTAAGGTAGCCGACTTAGGCATTTTTATCTTAATAGTTTTCTTAACCTTGTAATTCTTAGATTCACCATCTTCAGAGCGATAAAAGATAGTTGGTGCATCTGTATCTCTCATTTCGAAGAGGACCTTTTCCCTGGCTTCCTGAGCCTCTTTCATGGCCCTTTCACGGTCTTCTTGAGCCTGTTCTCTCATTTCCTCCCGTTGCAGTTTCATTTCCTCTCGTTGAACTTCCATAGCCTCCCTGCGCTCCTCCATCTGATCTCTCTTAGCCTCAGCACGGGCAGCAAATTCTTTCCCCCAAGCTTCCATCTCTTCCTGGTATTCCTTATCAAAGTTCTTATTAAACTCTTTTTTCCACTTTTTTAAGTACTTGTCGCCATCCTTTTGAAAGGCCTCGTAATCAAAGTTCACATTAGGGATAGGGGGCATAGGAGGCATTTCCGGCATAGGGGGTAATTCGGGCATTTCAAAGTCCATGAATAGCTGCCCCATCTCAGGAAATGGCGCTATTGGGGTCACTGGACTAGAAGGATCTGGCTGCCATAGTGAATTTCTGAAAGACCAGCTGTTATTTCCATAGGTCTTAATTTCAACCGTTTTGCTGTTTCCAAGTATTTTGATCCCTGAATTTTTAAAATAAGCCTCTGCTTCTTCCTCCGTGGCTCCTTCTAGCTCTATGACGGCCTCTACAGATACTTCATTCTTTTCCCAGGTCTCAAACTGTATATCTGCATAACTTGTATTAATATCAAGCACAGCATCTGTTCCTACATTGAACTTTTCATTATAGGTTTTGGTTTGCTTTTGCGCAACCAATTGCAAACTCAAAAAGAGCATTCCAAGGACAAGGATCCTAGGCATTGTTGGTCGTAACTGTTTCATTTTCTGATGATTTTAATTGATGTAACTTTTCTTTTAATTTTAATAATAACTGTAAGCGTAATTGTAAATTCCTGATCAAAGCCGCAATAGTTTGTTCATTGGGTCCAACCTCGTTCAGTTCCTGATTTAGTGCCATATATTCCTTATTCAGTTCCCCAATCCTGGACATAAAGTCATCTACCACCACTTTATTCTCCGAGGATAGCTCCAGGTCGGCCAGTTCCATATTGATAGAGGTCACATAATAGGTCTCTACCTTTTTAAGATCGGGGGAAACATCACCCAGTGAAATACCCTGTGCCTGTTCTTGTACTCCCTCCCCGGATAGTTCAACGGTTTTATCAGGGTCTGTATCACTTGTTTGCTGAAAGAATACACCACCCAGGCCTAACAACACGATAACTGAGGCCGCAATACCCCAGATGCGAAGGGGAGATCTTTTACGTTTCGGGAAGGCCCGGGTTAGTCGGTCCTCAAAACGAGTCTCATGCCCTGCTTTCAGCCGGTGCTTCTTTTCCCGTTCTTCCTTAAATAAATCTCTAAGATCCTGTCTCATGATGTTCTTGTGTTAAGATGGCCCTTAAAAAGCCCTTTCCTCGTAATAATCGTGTCCTGCTTGCCGTATTTGATAGCTCAAGGATCTTTCCTATCTCCTCGTGGTCGTATCCTTCCAAAAGGTATAGCTGTAATACATTCCGGTATTTATCAGGTAATTTTGTCATCGCCGTTTTTATCTCCTCCATAGTTACCTCC
>JABDQS010000141.1 GCA_013042125.1 Eudoraea sp. | reverse complement strand
TGAGAGAGCAGTGGTAAAGCGTTGTGCCTGTTGTGGGTCTTCTTCAATCAGACTCGTAAGCACATTTAAACTGTTGAAAAGAAAATGCGGATCTAATTGATTTTTCAGGGCATCAAACTTGGCAGAGGCTGTTCCTGCTATGATCTTTTGTTCTTTAATTTTTGTGTCCTGTAATGCTTTATAGAAGTAAAAGGCATGAATAAAAAGAGATACTACCAGGGTTATGACCAGGGCTATCACATAATAATATATCTTTTCATTGGCAATAAAATTCTCAAAAGTGGCCCCGTAAATGATGACTTCCACGAACCATCTCACCATCCCAAAGGCGAGAACGGTGACAAGGACAGATCCAATAGCACCAAACCAAAGTCGTTTCTGTGCCTGTGTTTCCCAACTGTAGCGGCTACTGGCGTATACATGGAAATAAGAACTTACAGCGGTAAGGACAAAACTGTATATGAAGGTTACGCCTATCCTCTCCAATAATTCCATCAACTGTACGGGATTACCGAAGTTGATAATCAGGTTTAACAGCACTATCCCAACTGTAATTAGAATGGAAACTTTTATTATCTTATTTAATTCTTTCATGTACTATGTAGTTATACCGGCATTCCAAATATCCCCTTCGCTTAAAGGTAGTAAAAAGATGATTTTTTAAAGTAGGAAGCACTAAAGTTGCTGTCTTGTTCATGCCTCATCCTAAATACTGTACAAATCTCTGCTCTTATCTTTAAAATCTAAAACTAGTATTACCCAATTGTATTTTTCCATGACCCAGCTGTAGATTAATCCCCTTTAAATAACCATATTTTATATATTTTTAGCTTTTAAACCAGTATATGTACATTCCTCCGAAATACAAGAATGAAGACCTTGTTGAAGTTAAAGACTTCCTAAGATCTAACTCCTTTGCCATACTGATCAATACCCTTAAAGGGAGGCCCTGGGCCACTCATACTCCTCTGGAATTGGATAGAGATAAAGATGGGAATGATATACTTATAGGCCATATTGCCAGAGCAAACCCACAATGGGGAGCATTCGAAGCAAATTCGGAGGTTTTATGCATTTTTAACGGACCACATTCTTATGTATCCTCATCCTGGTACAAAGAGGAGGAGGTGCCCACATGGAATTATATTGCTGTACATATCTATGGTACCCTTAGCGTAATGTCCGAGTCTGAAGTGCTGACCTGGTTACACGGCCTGGTAGATCGTTATGAAAAAGACGAAGAAACACCATTGTCACTTAAAGACATGTCCCCTGCTACACTCAGACAAGTGAAAGGCGTTGTTGGATTCAGAATCAAAATCAATAAGATAGAGGCGGCGTATAAATTATCTCAGGGAAGAGAGGAAGATCATGAAAGGATCATACACGAACTTAAAAAGAAAAGGGATCCGGGTAGTCAGCAAGTGTCAAACATCATGAAAAATAGGGGTAATAAAGAATCTTAAACCACAATACCGTTACCTCCCAACCCTAAATAGTTTGTAAATGTTTCAAAAGTGTCTCTTTGTACGATTTGCTCAACGGGATTACCTTTCTATTGATCTCCACATGACTTTCGGCCACAACATCGAGCTGAGTAATATTCACAATATACGATCTGTGTACACGAACAAAGATGGATCCGGGTAATTTATCTTGCATCACCTTGAGCGTAGCAGTAAGTAAATACACCTGTTTAGGGGTCACAATATGACAATAATTACGATCTGCCTCAATAAACAATATCTCGTTAAACAAGAGTTTGATCATCTGCCCATGGTGCCTGATAAAGATCCGGTCGTTGAGAATCTCAATTATCTCTTCCGTCTCTTCTTTTTCTCTATTTCTATTGTTTAATTGTTCTTCTACCAGTGATAGTGTTCGATGCAGGGCACGCATATTGATGGGCTTTGCGATAAAAGCGAACGGATGTGTTTTCCTGGCTTTTTCAAAAGTAGCTTCATCATTGTTGGCAGTTATATAAACAATAGGGATGTCTGTAGTGGTTTGTATGGAATAGGCGGTTTCAATTCCATCAATACTGCCTTTCAGATTGATATCCATGAGAACCACATCGGGTGTATTGAGTTTAGCATGTGTAAGGGCCTCTTCGCCTCTGGTCTCTATCCCCGTGACCTCGTAACCTAATTTAGACAATTGCAGTGACATGTTAGCTGCGATGATCATATCATCTTCAACAATAAGAACTCGTGTTTTAGATTCCATTTCTATGCAGCTTTAGGTAGTTGAAAATCAAAAGTAACCGCTGTGCCCTGATCAACATTAAGGTACATTACACCATCCAGCTGGGCTGTTAGCAGGGCAATTAGCTGGGTGCCAAATCCGGTTCCGACCGACTTTTTTGATGTGCTTTTTCCTATCCCATTATCAGAAACCTCCAGATGCAAAATAGAATCTCTTTTTTGCAGCCGAATGCAAATTTTACCCTCTGAATTGCCCGGAAAGGCATATTTAAGTGCATTAGACAGCAGTTCATTGACAATAAGCCCTATTGGGATGGCATGATCTATATCGACCTGTAATACATCCATATCACACTGAATTGTAATTCGTTTTTCCATCCCATAGGTCTGAACGACATGATTTCCCAGATTTTGAAAATAGTCCTTCATTTCTATGTGCGACAAACTTTTTCCCTGGTATAACTTCTGATGGATCATACTCATACTTTGAACACGTTGCTGGCTTTTTACCATAGCTTCACGGATCTTAGGATCGCTTATCTGCTCAGACTGCAGGGATAACAAACTGGAAACGATCTCAAGATTGTTCTTTACCCTGTGATGTATCTCTTTGAGTAAAAATTCTTTTTCTTCATTTTGTAGCTGGAGTAATTTGTTTTTCCTTCGGTTATTTCTAACGGCTTTGAACAATAGTAATAAGAAAAGAAAAAGGAGAAGGGACACTATCATTATCAGCGTCTGCACGGCTTGCTGTTTTTTGATGCGAGTACCTTGAAGAAGAATAGTATTCTCTTTTTGGGCCACTTCAAATTCCGTTTGTATCTGAGACATGCGTTCCGCAGCTTCAGCTGTAAACACCTCTTTTTTCAGTTCGTCATAGATCTCAAAAGCCAAATAAGCCTCTTTATAATTATGACTACCGGCATGGGCCCTCCCCAGATTTTGATAAGCTTCGCTTAAATAAAAGGCATCGCCAAAATCTGACGTAGCCACCTCAATACTATTTTGGAGACTAGAAACCGCAGAAAGGTATTTTCCCTGCAGGTTTTGCAATTTCCCCAGAGATAACCAGGCTCTCATAAGCATAAAATTATTATTCAGTTGCTCGCAATAAGAAATTGCTTTTAGGGCCGCTTCTTCAGCTTCCAAGTATTTGTTTTGCTTGCCGTAGAGTTCGGCCAGCGAAATATAGACATCGCTGAGGTTGTTATAAAACCCGTAACGTTCTCCAATAGCAATGGCATGTTCGAAATGGGTGCGTGCATTTTCTAGATCCCCGCTTGCCAGATAATTATTTCCTACCACATATAATGTAAAATCATAGTCAAGATCATTCTTCCCTATGGCTTCGAACAAGGACAGGGACAGCAAACCCTGCTCTAATCCTTTGTCATATTTTCCTTGTTTCCAGAAAAGATTGCTCAGATCGCTATGTGCAAGGGCTCGTGCATGCAAGTCGTTTAACTGTTCCCCCAAACGCAGTGAGAGTAAGGCATATTCTGCCGCTTTGGTGAGATCGCCCCGCCTTTCATAGACATAGCCCTGCTGGGTATATAGAAAAGGCATGTCTTTTTGGTCCGCATCATTTTGCGCAAGATCTAATACGGTCTGGGCACTATCTAACTGCTCATTTCGAAGTAAAATAGCACCCTGGGTGATCCTAAAACGGGCCAACCATTTTAAGCAATCCTTAGCGGATGTTTCTTCTAAGCCAATTTTGGTGAATTCATACGCCTTTTTAAGGTCGCGTGTATGCCAATAATATGCCAGATCATTAAGGATCAGAAATTTAAGAGAATCAGCAGGAGCTTTTTTATAGGCATTTTGTAGTGTATCCAGATAAGAAGGACCAAAATTATCAGTATCAATAAAGACTCTTTTGTAAGAATTTTCTTCATCAAAGTCGATGATTTGGGTCGTGCCAAAGAACCCATTCAATAAAGAAAAGAAGGTGATCAAAACCACTTTTAAAAGACGAGTTCTCATTCCTTAGATCTTGTCATTTGAGGAGAACTGAGGCTTTCTAAGATACAAAAAAAAAGATTTCTATTCTCAGGCTAAATAAACTGCCCGTTTCGGACAGTATTAGACTGGTTTCGTCCCCAATGGGGCAGTGATCTGCCAATTTATCCTTTAATTTAATAAGATCGGGCGTTCAGCACCTTATCTGCCATGGAAAATTAGCCGAATGAAAAGTGTTATTCTTTTATCTCTCTTGCTAGTTACAGGACTTTGTGGATGCCAAAATGTTGTAAAAGAAGCAACGGTTCAAAAAGATCAGCAGGAGGCAGCGGTTAGGGTTTACGTAGATTCTTGCTGGAACCAGCATAACATGTTAATGATCCGTGAATTGATGACAAATGATTTCAAAAGAAACCTCAACGGGATCTCTGTGGCCAACGGCCATATGGAATTAGAAGCGTATATAAAGAACTTCATTCGCGCTTTTCCTACTCTGAGGATCAAGGTAGATGACATGATACAAAAGGACCAGCAAGTGATCACTACCTGGTCATTTGAAGGAACAAACACCGGAGAATTTGCAGAATACTTGCCAACAGGTAAGAAAGCAAAAGTATCCGGAGTAACACTATTTCAATTTAATGAAGAAGGAAAAATATTAAGAGAAGATACCTATTACAACGAATTATACCTGTTACAGCAATTGGGATACAGCTTACAACCTCCCAATATGGAATAGGATAATACAAACAAGTAACAACAACCATTTACTAATTTAATTGAACAACTATGAAAACACTAAAACAATCCTTAATCCATTTTGCACTGATCCTGATGATCCCCCTGGCTAGTGTAGCACAAGACATGGCCAAAAATCAATCCTTTTGGGTACACGAAGATGTTGTGAAACCCGGTATGATCGAAGAATACGAGGCTGTTTGTAAAGAATTAATTGGCCATCTAAAAACACATAATATTCAGGACGCCAACTTCATTGTTAGCAATACCGCAGATAACAGGTATCTCTATGTAGGCCCCATAGATAATATGGCCGATCTGGATAACTCTGTATTCTCGGAACTTGGAGAAAAAATGGGGAAAGAGAATATGAATGCCATGTTCAACAGAATGGACAAATGCTACGATGTGGAACATGATTACATCATTACGCTAGATAATGATCTTTCGTACCAACCCGGAGGTATTGATCAAACCCCGGAAGGCGAAGACTATCGTAAATTCCATTATCTATACATAACTCCGGGAAACAGAGCCGTTGCAAAGGAAAAGATGAAAGCCGTTAAAGATATGTTCACCAGCAAAGGATCTAAGGTATATTATCGTGTTTATCGCAGTGGTTTTGGAACTCGTGGTGAATTCTATATGGTAGCCGTTTCTGCCAAGGATGCAGTTGATTATGCACAAAAGGCTATGGCCAATGACGCCTTAATTGGCGAAGACGGAGGTAAGGTTATGTGGGATCTGTTCAACAATTTGTTGAGCTATGAGGAGTACGTAGGCCAAATGAGACCAGACATGGCCTATTCGGCTTCCAATTAATAGAATAAAATCTAACAACTAAAAACAAACAACGATGAAAAAACTATTAATATTTTGTGTGATAGCAGCCACATTTTGGGCCTGTAAAGATGAGGCACCGGTTCGCTACACAACAACCTCAGCTGAGATAGATCAGGTGAAAGCAATGATAAGTGAATATGAAAAAGCCGACTGGGAAGCCTGGATGAGTCATTTCGCCGATACGGCTGAAGTATTTCAAAATTCAGTAAACTCTGTTTCAGCAGCAGAGGCACTAACTGCACACAAGGCAGGTCTGGCCAATGTTTCTGATTATGGATTCAGAAAAGATGATCAGTTCACTGAGATGATCCTGGATGATTTGGGTGATACCTGGGTTTATTTTTGGGGTACTTGGGAAGGAACCTTATCTGCTAATGGAATGAAGCTAGAAGTACCTGTCCACCTTGCATTTCAGTTCGAGGATAACAAGGTTGTGAAGGAACACGGTTTTTGGGACAATCATCCTATGCAGGTAGCAGTAAGTGAAGCTATGGCTGCTAGCGAAACTGAAGGTGATAAGTAAAACTGTATGAAGTAAGCAGTTCCATACAAATTTGGAAGGAAATCTTCCGTTTAGCCAGCCTATTAAAAAGATCCGGATATTTCCGGGTCTTTTTTCTTACAACCATTAGCTAAAAACTCGTAATTTTAGGATTAACGTTAAACACACCGCAACTATGTTAC
>JABDQS010000138.1 GCA_013042125.1 Eudoraea sp. | reverse complement strand
GTAACCACAGTCACAAAAATGTTGAATGTTCACAATCTTTCCGTTTCTTTCTCCGGCGAATATTTATTTGAGGAGATAGCCTTTCGACTTAATCCCGGAGACAGGGTAGGACTCATTGGTAAAAATGGTGCGGGAAAATCTACTCTCTTGAAATTGTTGTCTGGTGAGGTAGCGCCAGATTCCGGGACCATCGCTTCAGATAAGGAGATGAGTATTGGCTTTCTTAAGCAGGATATAGATTTTGAAGAGGGCCATACGGTCCTGGAAGAGGCATATAAAGCCTTTGAGGAATTGCAGGCCATGGAAAGACAATTGGCCCATATTAACGAACAGCTTGCAGAAAGGACAGATTACGAGAGCGATGGGTATCACCAATTGATGGTGGACCTCAATGACTATACCCATCAATATGAGATCCACGGAGGTTACAATTATCAGGGTGATACAGAAAAGATATTACTGGGCCTGGGATTCAAGAGGGAGGATTTTGATAAAAAGACCGATACTTTTTCCGGAGGCTGGCGGATGCGTATAGAACTGGCTAAATTATTGCTTCAGAAAAATGATGTCTTACTTCTGGATGAACCTACGAACCACCTCGATATTGAGTCCATTTTATGGATCGAACAATTTCTGTCAAGCTTTACAGGAGCCATAGTGATCGTTTCGCATGATAAAATGTTCCTGGATAACGTAACCAACCGCACCATTGAGATCTCTCTGGGAAGGATCTATGACTACAATAAGCCTTATTCACAGTTTCTGATACTCAGACAAGAGATCAAAGAACAACAAATGAACGCCCTTAAAAACCAGGAACGTGAGATCCAGCAGGCCGAAAGGCTGATCGAGAAATTCAGGGCAAAAGCCTCAAAGGCATCTATGGCCCAATCGCTGATAAAGAAGTTGGATAGGATGGACCGTATTGAAGTAGATCAATCCGATCACAGTGTACTTAAGGTGAAATTTCCTGTTTCTGTTGTACCGGGTAAGGTAGTTGCAGAAGTACAGAACCTATCTAAGAATTATGGATCCAAGGAAGTATTGAAAGGGATAGACCTTTTGCTGGAACGCGACAGTAAGACGGCATTTGTAGGTCAGAATGGGCAGGGTAAAACTACGTTGGCCAAGATCCTTGTTGGGGAAATACCCTTTGATGGTCATGTAAAATTGGGCCACAATGTTCAGATCGGATATTTTGCCCAAAATCAGGCAGAATACCTTGATGGGAATAAAACCGTCCTGGATACCATGATCGATTCGGCAAATGAAAAGAACAGGAGTAAGGTAAGGGATATTCTCGGTTCCTTTCTCTTTAGCGGAGAGGATGTAGAAAAGTACGTGAAAGTACTCTCCGGTGGGGAACGCAACAGGTTGGCCCTGGCCAAGATGTTGTTGCAGCCCTTTAATGTGCTGGTTATGGACGAACCTACCAACCATTTGGATATCGCTTCTAAGAATGTCTTAAAACAGGCACTCATCAACTTTGAAGGAACCTTAATTGTGGTATCACATGACAGGGATTTTCTACAGGGCCTTACCAATAAGGTGTATGAGTTTAAAGACAAAAAGATCAAAGAATATTTAGGTGATATTAACTACTTCCTGGATGAGCGCAAGGCAGCAGATTTCAGGGCTATTGAGAAAAAGTCGGTCAAAGCAGCACAGAAAAAGCGATCTGCCAAAACTGAAAAGCCTTATCAGGATCAGAAAAAGTTAAAAAGCCTGAAAAATAAGCTCAGTAATTTGGAAAGTGAGATCGGGGTCCTGGAAAAGGACATATCGGACATTGACCATGAATTGTTAATGAATTACGATCAGACCATAGCCCAGCCTGATTTTTTTGAAGGGTATCAAAAAAAGAAAAAACGATTGGAATCCTTAATGAATCAGTGGGAAGAGCTTACTTTAAAGCTCGAGGAATAAGGCGTACAGAATCATTAGGTGGTCTATCTTTTTTGTTCACCACAAATTATCATAGTTTCACAACAAATATGGACCGTTCGTCGGAAAAAATGACATCCAATCCCTACATTACGGTATATTTGTAGGGTAATTCTTAGTTACCTTATAGGATTTAGTTTAAACTAATGTCTATATGCTCAAATTATAACACTATGAGAAATACACTGATCCTTTTCATTGTTTTACTCGGCTCCACGTTTTTTGCTTCTGCCAGGGTTAGTAAGGCCGAAACCAAGGCCCTTGTGGATTTTTATGAGAGCACCAATGGTGCGGAATGGGTAAGAGGTTGGGATCTAAGTGCTCCGGTTTCACAATGGTATGGGGTGACGGTTGAGAATGACCATGTTGTGGAGATCAACCTTTTCAGAAACAATATAAAAGGCGTTCTGCCTGCAAGTTTTGGAAAGTTAATTCATCTAAGAGTATTAAATCTGGCTTTTAACGGCTTAACAGGGGAATTGCCGGAATCTATTTCCAAATTAGAAAATCTTGAAGTACTAAAGATCGAGATGAACAGATTCAAAGGTGCTTTACCCGCATCCTTTGGGGAACTGAGGAATCTAAAAGAACTTACCGCCTTTAATAATTTCTTTTCCGGGAGCATACCTGAAAGTTTAGGTCAGTTGACAAAATTGAAGGTTTTGAACCTATCGAGCAATAATTTAAAAGGAGCCATTCCGGAATCATTGGGAGAACTGAACGAGTTGGAAAGTCTGGGGCTTTTTGAAAATACACTTCAGGGAGCTATCCCGCGAGAATTTGGCAAATTAGTTCAGTTAAAGGAACTTATCCTGGCCAATAATCAGTTAGATGGAGAGATTCCCAGAGAATTCAGCCAATTGGCCAGTCTGGAGATCCTTCAGATCCAAAATAACAAATTTAATTCTCTAAAAAATTTAGAGACCATGAATACAAGACAATTCCTGGTATTCGATTATGATAAAGGAGATCTTAAACTAAACTTCAAGGAGATCGACTTTAAGAAAACAAGGGTTGTTGATACGAAATTTGAGGATCCAGACGAGGATCCAGACCATAATTAGTAAATTTTAAGTTGGTTAGCTTTAAAAAAGGGATGTTTTTACATCCCTTTTTTGTGATATAAAGGTCAGTTTACGGGTCGAAATATTAAGATTTATTTAACTATGGTTGCACATGCAACTAATTAATAATCACCTAGTTTTGCCTCATGCAAGAAATGGAAATCGACATAGATCTGGAGAAGTCCCTGGGTCCATGGATTGGGAAAACCACAAAAATCGTAGATTACTTTTTACATGAAGCCTTTCAGCAGCATGGTTTGGATGTAAGCAAAGAACAAATGATCGTTCTTAAGAAACTACATCATGAGGATGGACTTACTCAGAATGAATTGGCGAATTTAACTTGGCGGGATAAATCATCCATGGCCAGATTATTGGCCAAGATGGAACGCAAGGGGTACATCATTAGAAGACAGCATGATCTGGACAAACGGGTGAACCTTGTTTATCTCACCGAAGGCGGCAGGGAAGTATTCCGGAATACCAGACCTATTATACAAAAAGCCATAGATATCCTGGAAAAGGATATCAGCAAATCAGAAATTCAAAGAATGATCGAAATTCTGAAACAGATTCAGGATAATTTTACGTTAGAAATAGCATCACAATAAGACAACAATGAGAAAAATTATTTTATCAATAGTAGGTGTCCTGATAATAGTATTAGGAATCTTTTTATCGAAACAGATAGTTGATAGTAAAACACGGCCAAAAGCTAAGGTGGAAAAAGTAGTGAAGACCGTTTTCACGCAAACGGTTAACAACGGTACCGTGGATATTATTGTACCTGCAAATGGCAATCTTATCGCCAAACGAAGGGTAGAGCTTTTTGCTGAGGTACAAGGTGTTTTCAAAAAAGGCAATAAACTCTTTAAAACAGGTCAGCCATACAGCGCTGGTGAAACTATAATTCGGATCGATGCCTCTGAATACTATGCAAGTGTGCAATCTGCGAAAAGCAATTTATACAATTTAATAACCTCCATTATGCCAGATCTGAGGTTAGACTATCCCGAGGTGTATCCCAAATGGCAATCGTACCTCTCTAATTTTGATCTGAACAAAACAACGCCTTCACTGCCCGAGATGACATCGGAAAACGAGAAGTACTTTATTTCCGGTCGTGGGATTCTAACCAACTATTACAACGTCAAAAATCTTGAGCAACGCTTAAGTAAATACACCATAAAAGCACCTTTTAAGGGCATTCTAACAGAAGCATTGGTCACAGAAGGATCTTTGGTAAGATCTGGTCAAAAACTTGGTGAATTTATAAATACAGATGTTTACGAATTAGAGGTTGCCGTAAGTAAAACCTTCAGTGATCTATTGAAAGTTGGGGAAGTGGTAAACCTGGTCACCTTAGATCGCTCCAAAACATATAAGGGTAAAGTTACCAGGATAAATGGAAGAATAGATCTGGCATCTCAAACCATAAAGGCATTTATTGAAGTAAGTGATAGCGAGTTAAAGGAAGGTATGTATTTAGAGGCAAATTTAAATGCAAAACAAGAGTCTAATGCTATTGAAATAGACAGAAACTTGCTTTTGGAAAATGATAAGATATTTGTAGTACGCGACACAATCCTAGATCTGATCGATGTAAAACCAGTCTATTTTTCAGATAAGAAAGTGGTGTTAAAAGAAGTGCCGGAAGGCATCACAATTATTACCAAACCGGTAGTAGGGGCCTATGCGGGGATGTTGGTAAAAGTATATCAGGGGGAGACCGCTCAAAATATTGAACAATGAGAAAAGTAATTGCGTATTTCATAAAGTATCATGTGGCGGTCGATGTTGTGATCATTGCCTTTTTCATATTTGGAATTGTAGGGGTATTATCCTTAAAATCCTCCTTTTTTCCACTCACCGATTCAAAGAATATCTCAGTAAACATAACCTATCCGGGAGCCTCACCACAAGAGATCGAAGAAGGGATCGTCCTGAAAATCGAAGATAATTTAAAAGGGCTGGAAGGTGTAGATAGGGTAACCTCTACTTCCAGGGAAAATAGTGGCAGCATCAATGTAGAGATCGAAAAAGGGAGGGACGTAGATTTTATGCTCCTGCAAGTAAAAAATGCGGTAGACCGTGTGCCAACGTTCCCTACAGGTATGGAACCCCTGGTCGTCTCCAAATTAGAAGTGGTCAGGCAGACCATCAGCTTTGCCATAAGCGGTGAAGATATTCCTCTGGCAACTTTAAAACAGATAGGACGTCAAATAGAGAACGATATAAGGTCTATTGAGGGGATATCCCAGATAAATATTTCAGGATATCCGCAAGAAGAGATAGAAATTGCGGTTAATGAAAATAATCTACTGGCGTATGGTATGTCTTTTACCGAGGTGGCACAAGCCGTTTCAAACGCCAATATTCTGGTTACCGGGGGTAACATAAAGACCGATGCAGAGGAGTATCTTATCAGGGCCAATAACAGATCCTACTATGGGGATGAACTCTCCAATGTGATCATACGGGCAGATGCCTCCGGACAAACAATCAGGCTAAAGGATGTGGCTATTGTCAGGGATCGTTTTTCCGAAACCCCCAATGCCTCTTATTTTAACGGGAATCTCTCCGTAAGTACGACCATAACCAGTACAAATACAGAAGACCTTATTTCTTCTGCCGAAAAGGTCAGAAACTATATTGAAGAGTTTAATCAGAAATACAATAACGTTAAGTTAAATGTGGTGAGCGACTTATCCGTTACCCTGACGGAACGTACCAAATTACTTACCGAGAATGCCCTTATGGGGATGACGCTTGTCCTTATTTTCCTATCCTTGTTCCTTAATACAAGATTGGCATTCTGGGTGGCTTTTGGCTTGCCAATATCCTTTTTGGGGATGTTTATTTTTGCCGGGTATTTTGATGTGACCATCAATGTCTTATCGCTTTTCGGGATGATCATCGTGATCGGTATACTGGTTGATGACGGAATTGTGATAGCCGAGAATATTTATCAGCATTACGAAAAAGGGAAGACCCCGGTTCAGGCAGCTATTGATGGTACCATGGAAGTGCTTCCTCCTATAGTTTCAGCTATTATTACAACAGTTTTGGCCTTTTCCATTTTCCTGTTCCTCGATGGTAGAATAGGTGAATTCTTTGGAGAAGTATCTGTTATTGTAATACTCACACTTGTTGTTTCCTTAATTGAAGCACTGATCATACTACCTGCGCATTTGGCGCACTCCAAGGCCTTGCACCCTATCGATAAGAAACCCAAGACAGGGATCGGCAAGGTATTCTCTAAATTAAGGGTTATAAATCAAGCAGGTGATCGTGCCATGGCCTGGTCCAGGGATAAGATGTACAGTCCTTCCCTGCGGTTTGCACTTAAGTACAAATTACTTACATTTTCTATTTTCGTTTTTGCTCTGATATTAACGTTGGGATCTGTTGGAGGGGGCATTATACGTACCGCATTTTTTCCGCAAATAGCGAGTGACAGGGTACAGGTAAGCCTGCAAATGCCCAATGGGACCAATGAAAAGGTTACAGATTCTATTATTAGCGTAATAGAAGAAAAGGCTGAGATCGTAAATCAGGAGTTGACAGAGCAATATCTCAAGGGAACGGATAAGATCCTTTACGAAAATGTAATAAAGAATGTGGGCCCGGGTTCATCTACAGCAACACTTACCATTAATTTGTTGCCAGGGGAAGAACGTCCGGATGAGATACGTTCCGATATGGTATCTACTCGTTTAAGGGAATTGGTAGGCCCTGTTATAGGAGTTGAAAGTCTAATTTACGGATCAGGAGGTAATTTTGGAGGCGATCCCGTTTCCGTTTCTTTATTAGGCTACAATATTGATGAACTGAAAGGTGCCAAAAACGATCTGAAAAATGCGCTACTTAGTAATTCGGAATTAAAGGATGTGGCAGATAATGATCCGGCAGGTATTAAAGAGATACGTTTAGAGCTGAAGGAAAATGCCTATTTACTTGGATTAGACCTAAGGACCGTAATGAACCAGGTTAGAGCGGGCTTTTTTGGTACACAGGCGCAACGATTTCAACGAGGGCAAGATGAGATTCGTGTTTGGGTACGTTACGACAGGGAAAACAGATCTTCCATAACAGATTTGGATGAAATGCGCATCGTTGCACCCAATGGAAGCAGGGTACCCTTAAAAGAGATCGCAAACTACACTATTGAACGAGGCGAGGTTGCCATAAATCATTTGGACGGACAACGTGAAATTCAAATCTCCGCCGATCTGAAAGATGCACAAACTACCAGTGCAACAGATATAATGACAGAGATCCGGACCGAGATCATGCCGGAGATACAATCCAGATATCCCACCGTGTCAGCTTCCTATGAAGGGCAGAACAGGGAAGCCGGAAAACTCGTGGACTCGCTTCAGTTTGTAGGGCTAACAGTACTATTCCTAATATATGTGACCATTGCCTTTACGTTCCGGAGTTTTAGTCAGCCTTTGATGTTACTGATCCTTATTCCGTTTAGTTTAACAGCGGTAGCATGGGGTCATTGGATCCATAATTTTCCTATGAACATATTGTCAATGTTAGGGATCATTGCACTGATCGGGATCATGGTAAATGATGGCTTGGTACTTATTGGGAAATTCAATAGTAATCTGCGAAGTGGGATGAATTTTGACGATGCCATATTTGAGGCAGGTAGATCGAGGTTCAGGGCCATTTTCTTAACATCCCTAACGACGGCCGCTGGTCTTGCTCCACTAATATTTGAACAAAGCAGACAGGCCCAGTTTTTAATTCCAATGGCCATTTCTATTGCATATGGTATTGGTTTTGCCACGGTCCTTACGTTGATCATGTTACCTATCTTTCTGTCCTTTAGTAATAAGGTGAAAGTGGGTACAAAATGGTTGGCGACAGGCAATGTTATCACAAAAGAAGAAGTAGAACGAGCAATAAAGGAGCAAAAAGAGGGGGTTCATCTGCAGGACCAAATGGTAACCAAGCTCCTTAAGGACCAATCTAATGGTTCGGATGCTTCAGACCCGAAAAAAGATTTAGAAAAAGAACTGGAGGACACTAAGTAATGAGGAAGTACCAAGCAATTTTTATGCTATTAGTATTTACAGTGATAAGTACTAGAGCACAGGAACAACTATTGTTAAAGGACGACGCCGTATCCACGGCCTTGTATAACAATTTTGGAATTAAAGTGGCCAGGAATCAGGTAGAGATTGCCGAGAACAACCAAAGTATCCTGAATACAGGGTTCTTACCTACATTAACGGGAAGTGCCGGTGCTACCTATAATAGGGACGATGCTACCATTGAATTTCCGGGACAAGTTTTGGAGAATGGAGATCCAAGACCCGATGTAGAGCTCAATAAAGCTGAGGCCCAACGTTATAATTCAAGTCTTTCCTTGAACTATACCTTATTTGATGGCCTGGGGCGCTTTTACAATTATAAAAGCCTCAAAGAACAGTACCAACTTTCAGAATTACAGGCCAGGGAAACCATTGAAAATACCGTACTTCAATTGTTGAGTATATATTTTGAAGTGGCCCGACTATCAGAAAATGTCAATGTATTTAAGCAGGCCATGGAGATATCCAAGGACAGGATAACCCGGGCAGAATATGCGTTTGAATTTGGACAGAATACAAAACTCGATATTTTGAATGCCCAGGTAGACGTTACCAACGATAGTATAAACTTGTTAAATGCCCGGCAACAATTGTCCAATACAAAACGTGATTTGAACGTGGTTCTAAATCAAAATCTGAATGATAATTTTAAGGTAGACACAGTAGTTGTTTTTATCCCCAGGTTACAGTTAGATGACTATATCTCTGAAGCCAAAGAAAATAATGTGGCCCTGCTGCAAACAAAAAAGAATCTGCTTATCAACGAGTATGATATCAAGATAAACAGGTCAGGATATTTGCCAACAATAGGTCTTAATGGTTCCTATGGATGGAATTTGAACCAAAGTGCTGCTTCGGCCTTTTTTCCGGGAACAAATAACGAGACCTATAACTTTAATGTTGGAGCCTCATTAACATGGAATTTGTTCGATGGCGGTGGAACTACCGTACGGATAAAGAATGCAAAGATCGCTTATGAGAACCAGGAATTGTTAAAGAAACAAATAGAATTAGAGGTAGATCGCGACATCCTGAATGCCCTGGATATTTATCAAAATCGTTTAAATATCTATGCAATTCAGGAACAAAATGTGATCACCAACGAAAATAATTTTGAAAGGTCCAAAGAACAATTTCAATTGGGAAGGATCACCTCCATAGAATTTCGGCAGGCACAGATCAACCTGCTCAATGCCCAAACCAATAAAAACCTTGCCAAATACGATGCGAAACTGGCGGAGATACAATTGCTGCAACTCACCGGACAATTGTTGAACGTGGAACTATAAGCGGACCAATGCTCGAACATTTTTTTCAATGCCCGTATTGCTGGGAAGAGATCTCAATGCTCTTAGATACTTCCGTCACTACCCAAAGCTATGTGGAAGACTGTGAAGTTTGTTGTAATCCGATCGAAATAACGGCCCAATTCAGTGATCAGGAACTTCAAGGGTTCCAGGCGATATCCCTTGAACAATAAATTTATTTCAATTCTTATTCGATTAAACTCTTTCAGGGAAGCAAATCCCGGATAATTTAGTATTTTGCTCCTGGCATACCTCACAAACCGGGAATGGATACTAAACAAAAGAAGGCAACCGCCTATTGGAAAGAAAACGTACGCTACTTAATTATCCTGTTAAGTATATGGTTTATTGTCTCTTTTGGTGCAGGGATTCTTTTTAAGGATGCGCTGAATACATTCAGTATCGGTGGATTCGGGCTTGGATTCTGGTTTGCCCAGCAAGGTTCAATTTATGTCTTTGTGATCCTCATTTTTGTCTATGTTCGATTGATGAACAAACTCGATAAAAAATATGGATATGATGATTGATCATTTCTCAAAACCAACCACCTAAACAATGGACGTACAAAGTTGGACCCTGGTTCTGGTCATCATTTCATTTTCTATCTATATAGGAATTGCTATTTGGTCCAGGGCAAGTTCAACAAGCGATTTTTATATAGCCGGAGGGCACGTGCCTGCACTGGCTAACGGATTGGCTACAGCAGCCGATTGGATGTCTGCAGCATCATTTTTAGGCATGGCAGGCCTTCTATCCTTTACCGGCTACGACGGTTCCGTATATCTTATGGGATGGACAGGAGGTTATGTACTTCTGGCCCTTCTTCTGGCCCCATATCTTCGAAAGTTCGGGAAGTTTACTGTGCCCGACTTTATTGGAGACCGCTATTATTCAAATATTACCAGAACGGTGGCAGTGGTTTGTGCCTTGTTGGTATCCTTCACCTATGTGGCAGGACAAATGCGCGGAGTGGGCCTGGTATTTTCACGATTTTTAGAAGTCCCCATTAATACCGGTGTTATGATCGGGATGATCATTGTACTATTTTATGCTGTTTTGGGTGGGATGAAGGGTATTACCTATACTCAGGTGGCCCAATATTGCGTACTGATCTTTGCCTTTATGGTTCCGGCTATTTTTATATCTATCCAGATGACAGGGAATCCTATCCCACAGTTAGGAATGGGGGCTGAGGTATTGGGTGAAGAGATCTCTTTGTTAGATAAGTTAGA
>JABDQS010000136.1 GCA_013042125.1 Eudoraea sp. | reverse complement strand
GGAGTACACTCTCTCAGGACTATCATCAAGAATCCGTTTATACCCATAGCAGATCTGGACGAGCTGCCCGGATTAATTAAGCACAAAGGAGCTCCTATGATTCATGCATAGATTCAAGAACCTGCTGTTCCGAAACTTTATTTGCAAAATTGACGGCACAATCTATCAATGCCAGATGAGAATAGGCCTGAGGGAAATTTCCCAATAATCTTTTAGTCTTAAAATCAATGTCTTCGCTAAATAGTCCTAAATGATTACTGTAGGTCAATAGCTTATCAAAGAGTGCTCTGGCCTTCTCTTCTTCTCCTATCTTATAAAGGCTGTTGATAAACCAAAATGTACATATAGTGAACGAAGAAGAAGGCAATCCAAAATCGTCCTCGTTCTTATATCTATACAATAAGCCATCATTGCTAAGTTCTCGTTCAATGGCATGTACAGTGCTAATAAATTTTGGGTCTTTTGCAGGGATAAAACCATAGGATTCCATCAAAAGAACGGCGGCATCCAAATTGGGAGAACCATAAGATTGCGTAAAGGCCTCCACCTCATCGTTCCATGCATTGTCCATGATATCTTTTTTGATGGCTCGCTCTAAAACGCTCCATTTTTCTATCTTCCTGCTTTTGCGGAAGATCCTGGCTACTTTAATGGCACGATCGATCGCCACCCAGCACAGTACTTTTGAAAAGGTAAAATGTCTGTCTTCTGAACGAAATTCCCAGATCCCCTTATCCGGCTCTTCCCAGTGTTTGGAAACGATCCATACGATGCCCTTGGTAATACCCCACAATTCTTCACCATTTTCTATATCGGTGTTGTGTTTATCTAATTGTTGATAAAGAACATCCATCAAAATACCGTAAATATCATTCTGCCGCTGTTCGTAAGCAGCATTTCCTATCCTCACAGGCTTAGACCCCTTGTAACCATTTAAGTGATCCAGCGTTTTTTCGGTTAATTTTTTTTCCTTGTTGATCCCGTACATGATCTGCAACTTCTCATCCTTATCCGGAATAAGATCTACTATAAATTGCAGGTATCTTTTGGCCACATTGAAGTGTCCGAGATAAGCCATTACCTTGATGGCCATAGACGCATCCCGGATCCAGCAAAAACGATAATCCCAGTTGCGGACCTCTCCAATGGTTTCGGGTAATGAGGTAGTGACTGCGGCAAGAACCGCCCCCGTTTTATTATAGGTAAGCATCTTGAGTGTTATGGCACTCCGGTTTATCTCGGCATTGTATAAATTATAATCCGGGGTCTTATTGCTCCAGTTTAACCAGTAGACCTTTGTGCGTTCCAGTTCCAGATAAATTTTGCGAACATTTGGTTGAAAAATCTTTTCATTATAGGCTAGCAGAAAATACCCATTATTGGTGATCTCCATTTCCCGACCTTCCACAACGGCATTCTTGTTAAAAGAAGTATATAAAAATACAGTTTCGAACTTTTCACCCTGAGTTAAACTCACAATGAAATTCTTTTTTACATAGGTATGGGTCTTCCCTACAGCATAGGCAAGCTTTGGTTCATAATGAACACTAAAACATGGTTTGCCGGATATATGTTTTATATAACGAACTATTTCCGGAGGACCGTAAAAATCACGAACTTCTTTGTGATAACGAGGCATGAAATCCTGCACCTCAAAGATATTATTTCCATCGCTGAACCTGGTAATAAGGATCGCAGTATGTTTTTTATACCGTTGTTTTATAGTATAGGACGGTGCTACCTTAATCCCAAAACTTCCTCCCTTTTTTTCATCCAGTAACTTGGCAAAAACGGAAGAAGAATCAAATTCAGGCAGGCAACTCCATTCAATTGAGCCTGTTTTTGAAACAAGTGCCGCACTCCTGCAGTTTCCTATAATTCCATAATCTAAGTTATCCATAAATGAGAATGTGGTAATAATTTTGGTTTCATTGTAATTGCGCCACAATTTGACGAAATTTAGAGAAATTATAACTAAAAGGAGTTAAAAACATTCATTTTATGGCCAAAACTATCATTATCTCAAATCGGCTGCCTGTTCAATTGCAAATTGACAATGGATCTATCAATGCGATCCCAAGTGTAGGAGGTTTAGCTACCGGAATGAAATCTGTTCATTCTGAGGGAGAAAGCTTATGGATAGGATGGAGTGGCCTAACTGAGGAAGAGATCCCCCCTGAGTTAGAGGGTATGATAGATGAGGCCCTGGCCAAACATGGGTCTTCCAAAGTAAAACTTACAACCGAAGAAGTAGATGGGTTTTATTACGGTTTCAGTAACCGAACTATCTGGCCGCTTTTTCACTATTTTCTTGAGTATTCTGAGTTTGAACTTGACAGTTGGAACACCTATAAAGAAGTTAATCAAAAGTTTGCTGATGCCATATTGGCGGAAGCAGGGGAAGATGATATTATATGGGTCCACGACTATCAACTAATGCTCGTCCCCCAAATGGTTCGTGAAAAACGACCCAATATTTCTATCGGATTTTTCCTCCATATTCCCTTTCCGTCCTATGAGATTTTCAGAACACTCCCATGGAGGGAAGAGGTTTTATTGGGATTATTGGGATCGGATCTTATTGGCTTCCACACCTACGACTATGAACGGCATTTTTTAAGTTCTGTACGGCGTATCCTGGGATTAGAAGTAAGTTTTAACGATATATATGCGGATGATCGTGTAGTAAAGGTCGATTCTTTCCCAATGGGGATCGACTATGCGAAATTCAACAATGCCGCTCAGCAAAATGAGTCGCTTTCCAACAAGGACCAGTCCGAACTACAAAGAAGGCTCAACAAACACAAAGAGGCTTCACCCGATGCTAAATTCTTACTTTCCATCGATCGATTGGACTATTCTAAAGGCATTGCAAAACGCCTGAATGCCTATGAATATTTTTTGCATAAATATCCCCAATACAAGGAAAAGGTCCGTCTGATCATTTTGGCCGTACCATCAAGATCTAATGTTCCTCAATACCAATTATTAAAAAGAGAGATCGATGAATTGGTTGGCAGGATCAATGGAGAACTCGCTACGGTTAGCTGGACACCCATTTGGTATTTCTATCGTTCCTTACCCTTTGACAATCTTATAGATCTATATACCTCATGCGACATTGCCTGGCTTACGCCCATCCGGGACGGGATGAACCTCGTGGCGAAAGAATATATAGCTACCCGTACGGATAAAACAGGGGTGCTTATCTTGAGCGAGATGGCAGGGTCCGCAAATGAAATGAACGAATCCCTGTTGATCAACCCCAATAATTTTGAACAAATTGCAGATACAATTCACAAGGCTATACAGATGCCGGTAAAGGAACAAAAAGAAAGGAACACCGTGTTGCAAAAAAGGCTGGAACGTTACAATGTGGAAAAATGGGCCAATGATTTTATGCGATCCCTCACTATACAAAGTGATAAGGACCCAACTTATATAACAAGGCGTTTATCTGTTGATCTTACCAATACCATCATGACACAATATCGGGAAGCTGAAAAGCGACTGCTCTTTATAGACTATGACGGTACTCTGGCCGGATTTCACAATGATCCGCAAAAAGCTTCACCCGATGCCGCTTTATACGAGCTTTTAGACAAACTGACCGCCCGGGCCAATACAGATGTTTATCTCATTAGTGGTCGTGATAAGGAAACGTTTGAGCGCTGGTTCCTAAAGAAAAAATATAATATGATCGTAGAACACGGAGTTTGGCTATCTGAAAATGGATCCGACTTCACAATACTGGAAAATGTGAAGAAAGATTGGTTCGATAAGATCTTTCCCGTTCTGGAGTCATTTGTGGACAGAACCCCCGGAAGTTTTATTGAAGAGAAGAATTATTCGTTGGCCTGGCATTACCGTAACACTGATCCCGACTTTGGTCAGAAGAGAGCCTCGGAACTAGATGCGGTATTGCGTAGTCTTATCGCAAATGATGATCTTAGTGTGCTTAATGGCAATAAAGTAATGGAGATAAAAAGTAGCAATGTGAATAAAGGAAGAGCTGCAATGCGTATTTTTACTCAGGATTCCTATGATTTTGTGTTTGCCATTGGAGATGACTGGACAGACGAGTTTATGTTTCAGGAATTACCGGAAACAGCAGTGACCGTAAAGGTGGGCAGACAGAAGACACAAGCCAAATACTATCTAGACAGCATAAAAAATGTACGAGATCTACTCAACAGGTTTACAGAAGAAAAAGTATAACTATCTGGGAATACTACTAGGAGTAATAGTTTGCGCTTATGCCCCTGTGAGCTCTGCCCAAACTAATACCGAAGTATTTGTAGTTGCGCTGGAGACAAATTCAGAAGGCATGAGTTTTAAGGCTCTTCAGAACATTTCTAACAATCCGGGCTATGACAATCAACCCTCTTTTTACAATGACAACCTCGTATTATTCTCCTCCACACGCAATGGACAAACCGATATTGCGGCCTATGCTCTGAACAGGGATAGTTTGCAATGGAAATCAGAGACAAAGAATGGCAGTGAGTATTCTCCATTAAAGATCCCGGGAAAACGATCCATTTCGGCTATAAGACTAGATACAGACGGAACCCAGTTATTGTATGAATATAACTTTAATACCGGATCGGCCAGAGTACTGCTCAAAGATCTGAAGGTGGGATATCACCTTTGGTATGACCCGGATATCCTCGTCTCCTCGGTATTGGTCGAGAATAGGATGGACCTCGTAGTTTCCAACCTAAAGGATGGCACCAACTATACCTTTCAAAGAAATGTTGGGAGGTCGCTTCATAAGATCCCTAACTCTGATCTCATTAGTTTTATCAGCAAAGAGGGAGATGTTCTGGAAATAAGATCAATGAACCCAATTTCGGGAGCCACAAAAACAATAGCTGCGTTACCTCCGGGGGTTCAGGATATTTGCTGGTTGATCAACGGATCCATCCTGGCCGGTAATGACAACCAGATCATACAACTTACCCCGGATACTGACCATAACCAGTGGAAGGTAGTAGCAGAATTTCCAAAAACTGAGATCTCAAAGATATCCAGGATCGCAAGCAATAATATCTCCGGCAAATTGGCTTTTGCGGCCGAGGTTCCCGGTAATTAATTATAGATCCTATGAAGTTCTTACATAATAATAATAGAGTGGAGGCCTTTAGTGACGGGGTGTTTGCCTTTGCCGCAACCCTTATGGTTGTGACGCTGGATATGGATGCCAGCCTCTGGTTAACCGGGGCTAAGGCTATTAATTTTGTAAGTTTTGGCGCCAGCTTCTTTGTCCTCGTCATCTTATGGAAAGTTCATTACAATTTCTTTAGAAGGAACTCATATATAGACAACTGGATCATTGCCTTAAACTCCATACTGCTCTTTGTAGTGCTGTATTATGTGTTTCCGTTAAAGTCATTGGTCAATTCCTGGATGGGCCTTCAGGCTATCACAAGAGATGAATTAGCCTCCTTATTTGTAATGTATGGTTTTGGTTTTGCAATGATCTTTTTGTGTTATGCCCTAATGTATCAAAGAGCCTACAGAAAAACCC
>JABDQS010000135.1 GCA_013042125.1 Eudoraea sp. | reverse complement strand
GGTATGGGCAGCCAGACAAGTACTTATCAGGTCTGCCGGGATGGATACATTAGCCCTGGAAATGGCCCGTAACATTTTTAATTCTTGTGGTATGCTAAGGCCGTATCCGCTTTTCACTTCTATAGTTGTGACTCCACGGTGCAAATGAACGGTTGCTCTCTGTATTATACCTTTTGACAATTCCTCTTCGGTAGCCGCACGTGTTTGAGTTACCGTGTCCCAAATACCACCTCCTGCCCCGGCAATTTCCAGGTATGATGTTCCTGCGTTTCTCAGAGCGTAGTCCCGAGCACGTGATCCGCTAAAACAAATATGGGTATGGCAATCTACAAGTCCGGGCATTGCCACAACAGCGCTATCAAGCAAGGTGATCTCTGCTTTTAGTTCTCGGGCAAGTTCCAGGACCTCTTTGTGTTTTCCTACAGTATGTATCCGTTCTCCTTCCATCAGGATACCGGCATCCTTATGTATGGGCATCGAACTATCTGGAACAGCTCCTTTTAAGGGCAGTTGATCCATGGTAAGGACTTCTGTAATTGGACCTATATAAGAAAATGTTCCCATGCCTTAGTATACTTCAAATTCTTTATTGAATTGGGTTCTTAATGAAAGACCCCGCTTTTTGCTCACAGAGTTCACAACTCCGACAATCGTTTTGTTCCGTACCATTTGGATGCCCAATTCAATGTCGTCTGCAAAGACCCTGTCTTGTGTAGCAAACGAAACCTTTTTTCTCACTTCTTTGTGGACCTTTTCCAGGATCACCCCACTATTTAAAGGTTTTCTGAATTCAAATGCCTGTGCTGCAGTGAGTAGTTCTATGGCCAATATTTTTTCAACATTGTCGATGACATGAAGCGCTTTCCTTCCTGAAATGGAGCCCATACTAACATGGTCTTCCTGTCCCAGAGAAGTGGGAATACTATCTGCACTTGCAGGAAAACACAATCCTTTATTTTCGCTGGCAAGGGCGGCCGAGGTATATTGCAAGATCATGTAGCCAGAATTGATACCGGTCTCTTTCATCAATAATTTCGGGATCCCGGGAACATTGCCTTCCAGTGCCAGGTAAATACGGCGGTCTGAAATATTTCCCAGTTCGGCAGCTGCTAAGCAGGCATAGTCTAAAGCCATTGCCAGGGGCTGCCCGTGAAAATTACCACCGCTGATAGTGAGGTCTTTATCAATGATCAACGGATTATCTGTCACCGAATTCAATTCGATCTCCAACAATTCCTTTAAATGTAACCAGGTATTTCTTGAAGCACCATGAACCTGTGGAATACAACGTAATGAATACGGGTCTTGTACACGCTCACAATCTATATGATCTTCCATGATCTCCGAACCCTCCAAAAGCAATTGAATACGCTTTGCCACATGCCTTGTCCCTTTATAAGGACGCAGCGCATGCAGCTCCTTAAAAAAAGGTTTTATGGAGCCCTGCATACCCTCTACCATCATGGCCCCAATGACATCTGCGTGAGCCAGGCAATTGTGTAATTTATCAAGGACCAACACCGCATGCGCGGCAATAAACTGTGTTCCGTTGATTAGAGCCAATCCTTCTTTTGGGCCCAATTCTATGGGCGCCAATCCTGTTTCTTCAAAAAACTGAGCTCCTGTAAGGATCTTATCCCTGTACTCCACTTTTCCCAGTCCAATAAGCGGTAAGAAGAGATGAGAGAGAGGAGCCAGATCACCGGAGGCACCTACAGACCCTTGACAAGGCACAACAGGTATGGCATCATTATCTATATGCCATAATATCCTCTTTAAAGTGTTCTCCGAGATCCCGGAATAGCCTTTTGCCAGGGAATGTGCTTTTAAGACCAACATTAGCTTGGCCAATTTTTTGGTAATGGGTGAACCTACACCTACACTGTGACTCTGTAAAATATTCTTTTGCAGGACCTTGGTTTCTTCCTTTGAGATACTGGTAGTGCACAAGGGTCCAAAGCCTGTGTTTATTCCATATACGGGAGTTCCTTTATCAATGATATCCAGAACTATGTTGTGACTTGCAACGATCTTTTTTACAGCCTGTTCACTGACCTGCCCTTTGGTTGTGCCCTTTGCAAGGGAAAGAGCAATTCCTGCTGTTAGGTGATCTTCACCGAATAAAAAGGTCTTGGGCTGGTCAAGCATTCCTCAAATTATTTTAGTTCCCTAAATGTATTCATTATGTTTGAGATGCACTAGGAAAAGGGCTTGTCTATGCAGTACATGTTCTTATTTTTGTAAAAAAGAAAACAATTTATTTTGCTATGATATTCGACCTCATTAAAAAAAGACGCGCAGTTTTCCCTGCCCAATACATCGATAAAGAAATTACCAAAAAGGACCTGGAACGAATACTTGAAGCAGCCAATTGGGCACCTACACATAAAAAGACCGAGCCCTGGCGATTTAAGGTACTCACAGGAGAATCCAAGGAAAAATTAGGCCTCTTCTTATCCTTTAAATACATGGATACGGAAGCAAAGCCAAAAGAGATAAAGACCAGGAAATTAATGGAAAATCCTAAAAAGGCCGCTGCTGTAATTGCCATTTGTATGCAGCGAGACCCTCTGGAAAGAGTGCCCGAATGGGAAGAGATCGCGGCCACGTCAATGGCAGTTCAGAATATGTGGTTGTGCTGCACGGAATTGGGCATTGGCAGCTATTGGAGTTCCCCGGGACTCATCAAATACATGCACGAATTCTTTGACCTGGAAGCTGGGGAAAAATGCCTTGGGTTTTTCTATATGGGGTATTACGATACGGAATTAGATGCAGGTATTCGGAATTCGATTGAAGATAAAACGCTTTGGTTTGAATAAGATCATCTACCTACTATTATTTAATTGAAATACGGAAATATGGCCGCTTTGTATTCCCAGGCCTTGGCAATAAAAAGACCCATAAAAATTATGGTCACCACGAACTTTAAAAAGGTGCCTGTTAGAAAGCCTATAAAAGATCCAAAGGCAGCTTTCAGGGCCGACTTCTGATCTGCTTTGTTGATCAGCTCTCCAATAAATGCGCCTACAAAGGGCCAGATTATGATACCGAGTATTCCAAGGATGGGAAAGACGATGGCCACTACAAGGCCAAGGGTAGTGCCGATCATGCCAGCTCTTGTACCGCCAAATTTCTTAGTGCCCAGGGCTGGAATAAGATAATCCATGGCAAAGACGATCAGAGCAACCGCCAACGTTATGCCCAGGAACCACCAGTCATTTGGGACAGCATCGGTAAGATAAAGCAAAAGTAGTCCCACCCAGCTTACTGGTGTTCCGGGTAGTACCGGAAGAAAACTACCGATGATGCCCATTAGCATCAGAATAAATCCCAGGACCAATAATACAATATCCATGTCTATGGTTTTGTAATAGGACTAAAGTACATCAGATTTGTTACATCTGTTTCTGTTTATAATTCCTTTTAAGGGCCGGAATGGAATTCTTATTGACTAAAAAAAAGCGTAATTTTCGGCATTGAATAGCTATTTTTATGAGGCTTGTTGGTATTCTGTGTTGTCTTCTTCTCTTGCAATCCTGTGATTGGATGGCCTCTACCGAATCCAAGACCCAAAAAATAGTTGAAGATGAACTTCGTGGGATCGATTGGAACGATGTGGACCAATACCCACTTTTTGAAGGTTGTGATGAGACAGCAGACAAATTAGAACAGCGACAGTGTTTTGAAAATACCTTGTTGCAGAATTTGGCCATGACCTTGCAGGATTTTCAGTTTGTGATTGATGGTGAAATAGAAACCACCATCTACTTAGACTTTCTTGTTGATAACCAGGGAGTGATCACAGTAGTAGAGATCGATAATAATATGGTGTTGGAGGACCAATTACCCCAATTTAGGGGGATCATCATCAAAGGCCTTAAAAGTATGCCAAGTCCGGCTCCGGCTTTAAAACGAGGAGTGCCGGTAAAAACCAGATTTAGATTACCCCTCCAATTAACTACAAAATAATAAAGGTGAGTAAGGAAAAGATCATCATGGGAATAGATCCGGGAACCACCATAATGGGATTTGGGATCATAAAGGTGACAGGATCCACCATGACCTTTATTCAAATGAATGAACTCTTACTTAAAAAATACGACGACCACTTTACCAAATTAAAACTCATTTATGATCGTACAATATCACTAATAGACACATATCACCCGGATGAGATCGCTATTGAGGCACCTTTTTTCGGCAAGAATGTTCAGTCTATGTTAAAACTTGGCAGGGCGCAGGGGGTTGCCATGGCAGCCGGACTAAGCAGACAAATACCTATTACTGAGTATTTCCCAAAGAAGATAAAAATGGCGATCACCGGGAACGGCAACGCCAGTAAGGAACAAGTGGCCAAGATGCTGCAGAGTGTCCTGAACTTAAAATCACTGCCAAAGAACCTCGATAGTACAGACGGGCTGGCTGCTGCGGTTTGCCATTTCTACAATCAGGGTCGGGTTGAGACCGGCAAAGGCTATACCGGATGGGCCTCCTTTGTAAAACAGAATGAAGATCGTATCAAATAAGTGATGAGCGAAGAAGTTTCCAATACCTGTAAAAATTGCGGAAATATTTCAGAAGGAAATTATTGCCCACATTGCGGGCAACGAATTTCGGTGCATAAGGTGACCTTTAAGGAGACCTTTGAAGATCTTGCAGATGCCCTTTTCACTCTCAATGCACCTTTATTGAATACCATCAAAGAATTAATAATTACCCCCGGAGTACTGCTC
>JABDQS010000115.1 GCA_013042125.1 Eudoraea sp. | reverse complement strand
TAGATGAAGTGGCAGGGATAGATCTGGGCAATTACAAAGACAGTTTAGCGGAACGATTTGCCAATCCGAATATTAAAGATAGCGTAAGCCGTATTTGTTCCGAAAGTGCTGCCAAATTGCCAAAATTTTTAATCCCGACCATTCACGAAAATCTGGATGCCGGAGGAAGTATGCAATATGCAACCCTGGTCATTGCGGCCTGGTGTTACTACAGTGATAAAGGCATTGATAAAGATGGGCGCCCCATAGAAATAATAGATGCAATGAGCAAGGAGCTTCACGAAGCAGCCGTACAAACCAAAACCGATCCTCTGGCATTTATAAAACAGGAATCACTTTTTGGTGAGCTTGCTAAAAATGAACGATTTACAAAATTGTACACTGCTACACTTCTGAAAATTTATAAAGATCCCAACATCAAAAAGCATATGCAGCAATTACTATAATGTAAACCACAGAACTACCGGATCATTAATCTTAAACCAACGTTCCTCTCATGCTGTAAATAATTTGATTCAAAGTTCCAAACCCCAATAATCCAAACAAAACAATCAAATGCTGAAACTACAATGCACAAGGTTGTATATATAAAAACAGAGAAGTTTCCAGCCAGCTCCCGAAATATTTACCAAGGTTTGAATTATTATCGTAATATTGCAATATTATAATAAATTAGAAATGGGTTTATTGAAAACCGTAATGCTTATCGACGAATAAAATGACACAGAAAAAATTAAGCTTTCTCGATAGAAATCTAACCCTTTGGATCTTTGTCGCTATGGCCATTGGCGTTGGCCTTGGATATTTTATCCCGACATTTCCTGATATCATAAACTCATTCAATAGTGGAACAACAAACATTCCTATTGCCATTGGTTTAATACTCATGATGTATCCCCCTTTGGCAAAGGTGAATTATTCACTTTTGCCTAAAGTTTTCAAAAACACCAGAATCCTTTCCATTTCATTGATCCTCAATTGGATCATAGGTCCGGTGTTAATGTTTGTTCTGGCAATCACTTTTTTGCGCGATTACCCTGAATACATGGTCGGACTTATTCTAATCGGCCTGGCCCGTTGTATTGCCATGGTTTTGGTTTGGAACGATCTTGCCGAAGGCAGTAGCGAATACGGAGCAGGCCTGGTGGCATTAAACAGTATTTTTCAAGTTTTTGCCTACAGTTTTTATGCGTGGATCTTTATAACAATTCTTCCCCCCTATTTTGGGTTTGAAGGAGCCATCGTTGATATTTCGATCGGGACGATCGCAGAGAGCGTGGCAATTTATTTAGGCATTCCTTTCGCAATGGGAATTTTAAGCCGACAGATCTTAGTGAAACTTAAAGGCGAGGAATGGTACACCAATAAATTTATTCCAACTATTTCACCAATGACTTTGATCGCTCTTTTGTTTACAATTGTGGTTATGTTCTCTCTAAAGGGAGAATTGATCGTGGAGATCCCCATGGATGTTCTGATCATTGCAGTTCCTTTACTTATCTATTTTACTTTAATGTTTATCATCGGATTTTTCTTTACCAAAGCAACGGGAGCAGAATACGACAAGACAGCCTCCGTTGCATTTACGGCAGCAGGGAATAATTTTGAATTGGCGATCGCGGTGGCAATTGCAGTTTTCGGTCTCAATTCCGGACAGGCATTTGCAGGCGTGATTGGTCCTTTGGTTGAAGTTCCTGCTTTGATCTTATTGGTACGGGTTTCTTTCTGGTTGCGGAAAAAGTATTACAGCAAGGCCCTTACCTAAATCGGCAACAATTGAGTATTATTACATAGATTTTAAGCAAACACAGACTATAGGATGTTGTACATCATTGGAGGGGCATCCAGATCGGGTAAGACCATTATCGCGAAAAGACTTTCAACCAAATTGGGGATACCCTATCTCTCTCTGGATTGGATCATGATGGGATTTACTAACGGCATGCCAGATTTTGGGGTTCATGACAAATTATTTCCGGATGAGATCGCCGAAAGGCTTTGGAACTTTATAAAAGCGATGTTGGAAAGTATGATTTATGTGGAAACAGATTGTGTCATTGAAGGTGAAGCCCTGCTTCCCGAACTGATCATTGAACTATTACAAAAACACCCAGACCAAATGAAGGTCTGTTTTTTGGGTTATACTGTTGTGGAAATTGAAAGAAAGGCCAATGAGATCAAGGATTTCAGTCTTCAAAAAAACGACTGGTTAAATGATAAATCTGATATCTATATAAAAGATCATGTTAAAAATATGATCACTCACAGCCAAGACATTAAAAAATCTTGCGAAGAACATCAATTAAAATATATTGATACTTCAATAGCATTTACGGATGCCATAAACTCTACAATGAGATATTTATCGGAGTAGATCTATTTCAAATAAATTATAAGAACGAGTTATTAAGCTCTTAACCAAACAGCTTAGCTTTAAGAAACCAGGAGTTCATCCTGGAAATATTGGCGATCGAAATCCCCTCCGGGCATTCTACTTCACAGGCACCCGTAAAGGAACAATTTCCGAACCCTTCCAGTGTCATCTGCTCAACCATGCCTTTGGTTCGGTTGTAGGCTTCTGGTTTACCTTGTGGAAGCGTATTCAGGTGATTTATTTTGGCAGCAGTAAAGAGCATCGCTGAGGCGTTCTTACAGGCGGCTACGCAGGCCCCGCAGCCAATACAGGCTGCAGCGTCCATGGCTTTGTCTGCAATTTCCTTTCCTACGGGAATGGCATTGGCCTCTGGTGCAGTACCGGTCTTTGCAGTTATGTATCCTCCCTGTTCTATGATCCTGTCAAAAGCCGACCGGTCTACCACAAGGTCTTTAAGTACGGGAAAAGCCTTGGCCCTCCAGGGTTCTACGGTGATCACGTCCCCATCCTGAAAACTGCGCATATGTAGCTGACAGGTGGTAATGTTGCGATGCGGCCCATGAGCCCTTCCATCTATAAACACTCCGCATTGCCCGCATATGCCTTCCCGGCAATCGTATTCAAAGGCAATGACCTCTTCACCTTTTAGTACCAACTGTTCGTTGAGGTGATCCAGGGCCTCCAGAAAAGACATGTCTTCATTCAGGCCATCAGTTTCAAATTTTTGAAACCTGCCTTTGCTTTCACTGTTTTGCTGTCTCCAGATTCGAAAAGTAACTTTCATGTATTCTCTTATTTATAACTTCTCACAGTCGGTTTAACAAATTCAAATTCCAGCATTTCCTTATGC